>CADCTO010000001.1 GCA_902805585.1 uncultured Armatimonadota bacterium
GTTCACCGACATGTACCGGGTCCACGGCCAGGTCTCGCCGCTCCGCCACAGCACGACCATCGACGAGGTGGGCGACGCCTGCGCCTTCCTGGTCTCGCCCTGGGCGCGCGGCGTGACGGGCGAAGTGCTGTACGTGGACTCCGGCTACCACATCCTGGGCTTCCCGACCATGCCGACGGAATAGCCGTTGGCCGCCGCACCCGCAAAGCCCGCCGCCTCCCTCCGTACGACGCGCCGCCTGGAGGCCGTGTTCGGCGCGGGCGGCCCGCTCGCCGAACACCTGCCCGGTTTCTCGTACCGGATGGAGCAGGTCGCCCTCGCCCGCGCCGTCGAAACGGCGCTTTCGCAGGGGCGGCCTTGCCTGGCCGAAGCAGGGACCGGCGTCGGGAAAAGCCTGGCGTACCTCGTTCCCCTGGTCCGGTGGCTGGACCGCCACGGCGGGCGGGCGGTCATCTCCACGCACACGCTCGCGCTCCAGGGGCAGCTCGTGGAACGGGATATCCCCACGCTCCTGGAAGCGCTGCCCGACCTCGATATCCGGGCCGCCGCCCTGAAGGGGCGCGGCAACTTTTTGTGCCTGCAGGACCTAGAGGGCGCGTCGGGCGAACTGTGGACGCAGGGCGACCCGCTGTTCGCGCGGCTCCAGCGCTGGGCGCGCGAGAGCGACACGGGGGACGTCGCCGAACTCGATTTCACCTTCCCGGACTGGCAGGAGATCGCCGCGAACCCGGACACGTGCCGGCAGCGGGAGTGCCGTTTCTTCGAGCGCTGTTTCTATTTCAAGGCCCGCAAGAACGCCGAAGAGTGCAATCTGCTCGTCGTCAACCACGCCCTGTTCTTCGCCGACCTGCGCCTGCGCCGCGCGAACCCGGGCGGCCCGACGCTGCTGCCGCCCTACGACGCCGTGGTCTTCGACGAAGCGCACCACGTCGACGAGATGGCCACGCGCGCCTTCGGCCTGGAGTTCGGCTCGCGGCGCGTGTCGCAGCTCGTATCGCGCGCCAAACGCCTGCCGGAAGGCGTCGACGGGCAGCGCCTCGCCTCGCTGGAAGCCCTGAACCAGGTGGTGTTCGACACGTTCCTGGGCGCCGAGAACCCGGAGGCCTTCGTGGACGAGTTGGTCCGCGGCGACGGCGACCGCGAAGCCTTCCACCATCGTGTCGCGGACCTGACGGCGGGGCTGGGGGCGCTCGCCAAGGAGCTGAACGCCCTGGCCGACAACGCCAACGACCCCGCGTCGCGCGAACGCGCCGGCGGGCTCGGCCGGACCGCGTCGCGGCTCGCGACGGAGCTGCGGCAGGTGACCAGGGAGGCGGACGACGAGGAGGACTCGCCGGGCTACTTCCGCTGGTACCACACGCGGCGCGCCCGCAGCGGGCAGGCGCACGCGACCCTGGTCAAGACGCCGCTGGACGTGGCCGGCACGCTCCAGAACCAGCTATTCGCGGACACGCCCCGCGTCATCCTCACCTCGGCCACGCTCGCGTCGGGCCGGGGCTTCGCCTTCCTGAAGGAGCGGCTCGGGCTGAACAGCCCCGAGGCCGAGGCGCCCGTCGAGATCGTCGAGGGCTCGCCGTTCGACTTCGAGCGCGACTGCCTGCTCTACGTCCCGCGCCACCTGGGCGCGCCCGGCGGCGGCTACGGCGGCGACCAGTCTTCCTACGCCGACCGGCTTGCCGACGAAGTGCTGGCCCTGATCGAAGCGGCCCGCGGGCGCACGTTCGCCCTGTTCACGTCGCACCGGATGCTGCGCGCGGTCCACGACCGGCTGTGGCAGAAGTCCGACTACCCGCTGTTCGTCCAGGGCGAGATGCCGAACGCCCGGCTCGTCGAGGCGTTCAAGGCGTCGGGCGACGGCGTGCTGCTGGGTACCAGCTCCTTCTGGGAAGGGGTGGACGTGCCCGGCCCGGCGCTCTCGTGCGTCATCATCGACAAGCTGCCGTTCGCCGCGCCCGACTCGCCGGCCCAGCGGGCCCGCGAGGACGCCATCAAGCAGACCGGCGGCGACGCGTTCCGGGAGTTCTCCCTCCCCCAGGCCCAGCTCCGCCTGAAGCAGGGCTTCGGCCGCCTGTTGCGCACCGCCACCGACCGGGGCGTCGTCGCTATCCTGGACGGCCGCCTCTACACCAAAGGCTACGGGCGCGACTTCCTGCTGGACCTGCCCCCCTGCCCGCGCACCGACCGCATCGAGGACGTGCAGCAGTTCCTTGCCCACACCGTGGGGGAATAGCCGGCAGCCAACGAAGGCTTTTTGACTGCCATAGCCTGACGTACTTGACGCGCAACGTACAGGGGGCAAGAAGTATACGGCGAGCGGGCCTTTGGCTACTCGCCGCGATCGAACACGGTCTGCCGGGCGCCGCACCAGTCGATCAGGCACAGGCCGTTCGCGGCGGCGTACGTTCTCAGCGCTTCGGGTGCGTCCTCGGTACCGTGCAGGCACAGCGCGGCGACACGGCGGCCGTCGTCTTCATAGCCGTACACGGTCCCGACAGGCACCCCGAACGCGAAGCCGCCCCGGACGATGCCGCCGTCCGCGAAGCGAATGCCGTCATACGTGAGGGCGGGGTCGAGGAGTGCACGCAGTTCGTCGAGGGTGACTGCCGCCCCGTCCAGCGGCGCCGGGATCTCGGTACGCACGTGCAGGTTCCGGAACCCGATTCCCGCGCGCTCCTCGGCATAAACGCGCCGGATGGCATCGAGGCAGGCGTCGATCTGCTCCTGCCAGCGCAAAGCGACGAACTCGACCTGCCGCCAGTCGTCCTCGTGCAGTTCCAGGAAGCGCCCGCCCGCCGCTGCACCGTACTCGACCGGGGGCAGCACGTTTTCGAGGGTCGGGAGCGAGAACAGGATATCAGCGGGGTCCGCCGTGCGCTCTTTCCGCAGCGTCAGGCGCAGGCGGCCGCTCGCGCCGAATTCGGCGGCGGTCGGCGGATCGGCGCGGACGACGGACCACGGCTCGTCCCCCAGATGCAGGGTCGTCGCGGCGGCGAACGATTCCGGCAGGCTCTCGACGGGCAGGTCGGCTTCGGCGAAAGACGCGCCGGTGCCGGCATCGACAAACTCTACGTGGACCGTGCGGCGTGGTTCGTCGGGCATGAGCGTGGCAACCGGCGTCTCGGCAGTGTCCGGACCCGCGCGGGCGGGCGTCGTCAGTCCGACAGGATGCGCGAGCGGAACTCGTGCTGCCCGCGCACGGGGCGGTCCAGGGTGACCTGGAAGAGCGTGCCGTCCACGTCGGCGCTGTCGGGCTCGCCGCCGCCCGCCGTGGTGACATACAAGGTTTCGAGTTCGAGTCCGCCGAAGAAGAGCGACGTCACCTTGGCCGCCGGGAGCGTGATACGGTCCAGGACCCGGCCGTCGTCCGGCGCGTGCTTGAGGATGGCGGAGCCCCGGAACCGAGCGGACCACACGAACCCCTCGCCGTCCACCGCCATGCCGTCGGGCGTGCCCTCCTCCGGGCTTCCCTGATAGAACACGGTCTCGTCCGACAGTTCGCCCGTCGCGCGGTCGTAGCGGTAGCGGTAGATGCGCTTGGCCGTCGAGTCGGTCCAGTAGAAGCGGCTCCCGTCGGGGGTGAAGCCCATGCCGTTGCCGTTGCCCGTGCCGCTTCGGACTTTCGTGACCGCGCCGTCCGTGTCGATGCGGTACAGGCCGCCGCTCTCTTTGGTGACCCCGATGGTGCCGGCGAAGACGCGCCCCTCCGGGTCGGCGATCACGTCGTTGAAGCGCTTGGCGCCCTCGTCGCGGAACGGCAGAACGGTGCGCACGTGGCGGCCGTCGGCGGCCATAGTCGCGATGTCCGTCTCGCGGAAAAGCAGCCAGTCGCCGTCCGCCTGGAGCGTGAAGCCGCCCACCTGCGCCCCCGGGTCGTCGTAGACGGTCTCGTGTGCGCCCGTCGCCGGGTCGTAGCGGTAGATCCTGCCGTTGGGGATGTCGGTCCAGTAGACGCGGCCGTCGTCGGGACGCCAGTACGGGTTTTCGCCCGTCGCGCAGTGCTCGTTGACCAGCGGGGTGGTGGTGTAGGTGGTGCTCATAACGGCGTGTGTCAGGATACCGCAGGCCGAACCGCCCTGATGCCGGTCCGCACCGGCATCAGGGCGGTTCGGCCTGTCACCTGGGCCTGGCGGAGAGCGTGATCCAGTCCATCAGGATGCGCTTCGTCTCGTCCAGCGCGACGTCCCTTCCCACCGAGATACCGGTGCCGGCGATCGCGTCGCCTTCCGAACTCGTCGACGTCCCCGCGGCGGCCCGGGGCACCGGAGGCGGCGCGGGCTTCGGCAGGGTCGGCGCGTTCACGTCCCGCAGCGCCAGCGCGAACACCTTCTCCTTCGGGGCCGGGCGAGACCGCATCTCCTTCTTGCGGGCTTCGGAACGGGCCACGGCCGCCTGCCGCTCCCGCATCCGCTGCTGCTCGTTGAGCGATACGCGTTTCTGCTGCACGGTCTTCCGGATCTGGGCGATCTCCTGGCGCAGGAACGCGAAGTCCCGGTCCCCGGCGAGGCGCGTGGCGGACCGCTTCCTCAACGGCGCGAGGTAGGGCTGGACCCGGTTCACCTTCCGGTACTGCGCGGTGCGGATGGTGTCCCAGGGGAGCGGGTTGTCCAGCGTGCGCTCGCCCACGTCCAGCACGCTGCTCGGGGACGGCAGCACGATCTCCGGGACCACCCCCTTGAGCTGTGTCGAGGCGCCGCCCGGACGGTAAAACTTCTGGATGGTCAGGTGCAGCGAGCCCGGGTTCTGGGCGCCGCCGCCGCCCAGGCCGGCCCGCTGCAGGATGGGCGCCAGGTCGATCACCGCCTGCACCGTGCCTTTGCCGAAGGTGGAGGTGTCGCCGACGATGAGCGCGCGCCCGTAGTCCTGGAGCGCGCCGGCCACGATCTCCGACGCCGACGCGCTGAAGCGGCTGATCAGCACGATCAGCGGGCCGTCGTAGGCGACGGAGGGGTCGGTGTCCCGGGCCACCTCCACCTCCCCGCCCGAATCGCGCACCTGCACGACGGGCCCGTCTTTGATGAACAGGCCGGTGAGCGAGATGGCTTCCGGCAGCGCGCCGCCCCCGTTGCGCCGCAGGTCCAGGATGACGCCCGCGACCTTCTCCTTCTTGAGCCGGCCGAGGAGCCGGGCGACGTCGCCGGTCGCGCTGCGCTTGGTGTTCGGGTCGTAATAGAACGACGGCAGGTCCACGACGCCCAGGCGAACGGCCTTCTTGCCCGACGGCACCTCGATGACCTGCGCCTTCGCCGCCTGCTCTTCGAGCTTGATCTCGTCCCGGAGCAGCGAGATGGTCGTGCGCGTGGACGGGTCGGGCGCGTCGGCGGGGATCACCGTCAGGCTGACCGGCGTACCCTTGGGGCCGCGGATCAGCTGCACGACCTTGTCGATCTTCATGTCGACCACGTCGACGGGCTCCGCACCCCCCTGCGCCACCGCCACGATCCGGTCGCCGGGCTTCAGCCGGCCGCTTTTGGCCGCCGGACCTCCCGGTATCAGCTCCATGATCTTGGCGTACCCGTCTTCGGACAGGAGCTGCGCGCCGATCCCGACCAGCGACAGGCGCATGCTGATGTCGAAGTTCTCGGACGAGGCCCGCCCGAAGTAGCCGGAGTGCGGGTCGTAGACGCGCGTCAGCGTCGTCAGGTACAGCTCGAAGATGTCGTCGTCGTCGTACTCGTGCAGGGTGCGCGCGAGCCGCGTGTAGCGCCGGTTCAGGGTGGTGACGATGTCGGCGGGCTTCGACTTGTTCAGTTTCTCCTGGAGGTACTCGTAGCGCAGCCGATCCCGCCACAACTGCTTCGCCTCCTCAAGATCCCGGGGGCGCGGCTGGTTCTCGCGTTCCAGAAGATACGTTTCGTTCCCGGCAAAGGCGAAGGTTTCCGACTGGAGCGCTTCCTGCGCGTACGCGACCTGGGCGTCGACGCGCTCCAGAAAGCGGCTGAAGATCTGCCGGGCCGGGGCCGTGTCGCCGCGCTGCGCGGTCCGGTCGTCCAGCGTCGTGCGGAGGGGTTCGAACGCTTCCACATCAGACTGGAGGAAGGACACGCGCTGGGGGTCCAGTGTGTCCAGGAACCGGTCCAGGAGCCGCGACGACAGCGCGTCGTCGAGCGGCCGCTGCAGGTAGTGCTGCCGCGCCAGGAGCTGCGCCGTGACCAGAGCGATCGGGGCATCCCCGGAGGCCGCGCCGGCCGGGCCGGCAGCCGGCGCCGAAACGGCCCGGCCGGCGCGCGGCGGCGTACCGGGCGTCGCGGAGCCGGCCACCTGCTGCACGCGGCTTCGGCCGCTCTGTTCGGCCAGCGTGGCCGTCATCATCCCCGCCGCGACGATACTGGTCGCGGCGGCGACGGCGAATACGAGACGGGAAAACTTCATAGTGTGAACATGCTTTCGAGGGCAACTTGTACGACCGCGCGGTGCGGCACAGAGAAGCAGGCCCGGACGTGCGGCCGTTCCTGCGGCCGCGCTTTCACCCATGATACCCAAACGGACCCCCACACCGGTTCCCGAACGGGCAGAAAAACCTTGCCGGCCACGCCTACGGGTAGTGGTTGTGGTCCGAAACGGGCAGAGGCGGTGCGGGGGCGGCTTTCAGGACGCGCCGCGTTTCTTCGCGGGCGCCCTCCTCCTGATCCAGACGCCAGGTCGCATCCTGCGCCGCGCGGACGATGATGTCGCGCACCTCCTCGGGCGAGTCGCTGATCAGCAGCAGGTCCAGGTCCCGGGGGCTGATCTTGCCCTCGGCCAGCATCGTGTCCCGAAGCCAGCCCACCAGCCCCGCCCAGTAGGAGGAGCCGAACAGGATGACCGGGAAGTTCCGGACCTTGCCCGTCTGGATCAGCGTCAGCGCCTCGAACAGCTCGTCCATCGTGCCGAAGCCGCCCGGGAAGATCACGAACGCCTGGGCGTACTTGATGAACATCGTCTTTCGCACGAAAAAGTAGCGGAACTCGACGTCGATATCGACGAACGGGTTGCTCCCCTGCTCGAACGGCAGCTCGATGTTCAGGCCGACCGATTTGGTGCCGGCTTCCCGCGCGCCGCGGTTCCCTGCCTCCATGATGCCGGGCCCGCCGCCGGTGATGATCACGAAGCCGGCCTCCCCGAGCAGGCGCGCGACCTGAACGGCCGCCTGGTACGCGGGGTCGTCGGGGCGGACGCGGGCGCTGCCGAACAGGGTCACGGCGGCCCCGAGGCCGGCCATCACGTCGAACCCTTCCACGAACTCGCCCTGGATGCGCAGAACGCGCCACGGGTCCGTGCGCGTGAAGACCTCCTGCTCGGGCCGGGGCGTTTCCAGCAGTTGCTCGTCCTGCGTGGCCTTCCCGGCGCGCGAGGCGCGGTTCAACGACGAGTGCGCCGTCGGGACAACACCGGGCGCTTCGGGAATGGGTTTCTTGGTAGCCATGGCTCTCCTTCTTTGGTTGTAGCCGGTTCCCGTTCGGGGGAGGTACGCCGGGTTCCGTGCCGGGACGGCTTGACCTCTTGGTACCGCAAGACGGGGTCTGCGGAACCTTGGTAAGGCGGAGACTGACGCGGGGAGGTTCGTGCCCCGGGCGCGGGAAAGCGCCCGGGGCACTCGCGGACACTACGCCGGCTTCGGCACGACGCCCTGGAACGAAGGGTCGGAGATACCCCGGAGCTCGCCGGTGCTGTCGCCGAAAGCGCTCACGGGCGTGCCCATCGACCGGAGCATCGAGCGGTACAGGTTGCACAGCGGGGTCTTCTTCTCGTACACCAGGTGGCGCCCGGAAGCGATGGTGCCGCCGCCCCGCCCCGCGAGCACGATGGGCAGGTTGTGCGGGCTGTGCGCGTTTCCGTCCTTCATGCCGCTGCCGAAAAGCACGAGCGAGTTGTCGAGCAGGGTGCCGTCTCCCTCCTTGATCGACTTCATCCGCCCCAGCATGTACGCGTACTGCTCCATGTGCCAGAGGTTGATCTTTTTGTACTCTTCGAGCTTGTCCTCGTGGTTCTCGTGGTGCGAGATCTGGTGGTGGCCGCCGCTGACGCCGGGCAGGAACGAGAAGTTCTTGCCGCTGACCTCGTTGCCGAACATGAACGTGGCGACGCGGGTCGAGTCGGTCCAGAAGGCGAGCACGATGATGTCGAGCATCAGGCGCACCTGCTCCGTATGGTCGATGCCGCGCTCCGAAAGGCGCGCCGGGTCCTTGTAATAGTCCCGGATGCGCCCGCCCAGCCGCTCGATCTCCTTGCGCGCCAGCGGGTCGCCTTCGTACTCGGCGCGGCGGCGCGTGGCGTCGTAGGCGATGCGCTTTTCCACAGAGCGGACCGCATCGAAGTACTCGGTCAGCTTGAGGCGGTCCGCCTTCCCGACCCTGGCGTTCAGGCTCCGGGCGTCCTCCAGCACGGCGTCGAGCACGCTCTTGTCGCCCGCGGTCGATCCCTTCGCCTTGATGGCGTCCCGCCGGAAAAGCCGGTCGAAGGCGAGCTGCGGGTTGATCTCGCGCGAAACGGGGGTCGTGGGCGTGCTCCACGAGATGTGCGAGCCGTACAGGCGCGTGAAGCCGACGTTGACGTCGACGCCCATGGTGACGGGCTCGACGGAAAGCTCCAGCGAAGGCAGCGGCGTCAGGTTCCCGACGCGCTGCGCGACGAGCTGGTCCAGCGACACCCCGCCGGAGCGCAGGTCGCTGCCCGTGGTCTTGGTGACCGCCGTACCGGTCAGGAACGGCGCGACTTTGACGTAGTGCCCGTCGCCCTCGATGCTGGCCTTGTTCATCATCTCGGTCAGCACCAGGATGTCGGACTTCACGTTCGCCAGCGGCTGGAGGATCGGCGACAGTTCCCAGTTGCTGCCGTACCCCTGCGGCGTCCACGCCTTCGCGTTCACCCCGTTCGGCATGTACAGCGCGGCCATCCGCACGGGCGCCTTGCTCTTGCCCTTCGGCCCCGCGCCGAACGCGGCGAGCGGCCCCATGGCCTCCAGGAACGGCAGGCACATCGTCACGCCCACGCCCTTCAGCACGGCCCGCCGGGATACCGACAACGACTCTCGATCCATCAATCTCTCCCTATGAACTTTTCCGGTACTGGAACGGGTAGCTCTTCACGATCTCCAGGATCAAAGTCGAGCTGCGGTAGCCGTCCTTTTCGAGCCGGGTCGTGATTCGGCGCACGGCCGGAAGGTCGTACGGCTCCAGGCCCCGCCCGAGGGAATACGACAACATTTTCTCGGCCAGGTTACGCACGAAGTCTTCCTTGCGCGTCAGCAGGTGCTTCTTAAGCTCCGACGGCCCGACGAACTTTTCGCCGTTGGCCAGCGTACCGGCCGCGTCCACCGGCGCCCCGCCGATCTCGTCGCGCCAGCGGCCGATGCCGTCGAAATTCTCCAGGCCGAAGCCCAGCGGGTCCATCCGCACGTGGCACGACACGCATTCGGGCTTTTCCCGGTGCTTCTCCAGCCGCTGCCGGAAGGTCAGCCCTTCCTTGGGCGCGTCTTCCTGGCCCAGGACGGCCACGACCGCCGGCGGGGGCGGCGCCGGGGTGCCGAGGATCTCCTCCAGAACCCACTTTCCGCGCAGGACCGGGCTCGTGCGCTGCGGATAGGACGTGAGGGTCAGCACGCTCGCCATCGTCAGCACCCCGCCGCGCCGCCCGTCGGACAGGCGCACGCGGCGCAGCTTCGGCCCGGTCACGTTCGGGATGTTGTAGTGCTTGGCGAGGTCTTCGTTCAGATACGTGTAGCCGGCGTCGAGCAGGTGGAGCAGGTTGCGGTCCTCGCGGAGCACGTCGTCCACGAACGCGATGGTCTCGCCGTACATGGCGTCGCGCAGCGCGGGCGTGAAGCCGGGGAACCGGCGCGGGTCGGGGTTCGAGACCGTGTACAGGTCGCGCACCCGGAGCCACTGCCCGGCGAAGCTGTCCGCGAGCGCCGCGGATTTGGGGCTCTTCAGCATCCGCTGTACCTGCTGCTCCAGCACCTTCGGGTCGCGCAGGCGCTTCTGCGCCGCGAGCTTGAAGAGGGTGTCGTCCGGCATCGAGGCCCACAGGAAGTATGAAAGACGGCTCGCCAGCTCCCAGTCGCTGATCGGGTAGGCCCGGGTGCCGGGGCGGTCCCGCTCGACGCGGAACAGGAAGTTGGGCGAGATCAGGACGGCCTTGAGCGCGAGCTTGACGGAATCCTCGAACGAGGCGCCGCGCCTGGCGGACCCGTCGTACAGGCGCATCAGCCGATCGACTTCCGGCGTCTCGACAGGGCGCCGGAACGCCCGCATCGCGTAGTGCCCCACGATCTTGCGGGCCGCCGCGCGCGGTGCCAGCGTCTTCGACGGCCGCACGAAGAAGAGGCGGGCCGGCTTGGTCTCGTCCAGGATCTCGCCCGCCGCGCCGAGGTAGCGCTCCATCAGGATCGGCGGGACGAACAGCGTGTCGGCGTTGTTGTCGAAGCCGCCGCCCCCGCCTCCGTCGGCCGGGAACTTGTCCGCGGGCTTGGAGGTCACGCCGAACAGGTCGCGGACGGTGTTGTTGTACTCGGCGCGGCTGAGCCGGTGGATGAGCACGCGGCCGGGGTTCTTGGGCAGCAGGCTCTCGTCGACGTTGTTCAGGGTGTGCGCCAGCCACTGCGACAGGCGGTCGCGCTGGTCCGGGCTCGGCTGGGGCATGTTGCTCGGCGGCATGCTGCCTTCGCGCACCGCGGCCAGCACCTTGCGCCAGGTCGCCTGGTCCCGCTGGACCGCCGTCACGGTCTTGAACGACGACAGGTTCACGCCGCCGCTGGCCTTGGCGTCGCCGTGGCAGCCGGTGCAGAACTGGTCGAGCACGGGACGGATGTGCTGCTCGTACGTGGCCTGATCGGAGGCGGCCTTCTTCGGGGCGACGGTTTTTGCGGGAGCAGCTTTGGGCTGCTCGCCGCCCCGCGCGATGCCCGCGCCGAGCAGGAGCAGCGGCATCGCCAGATAGGCCAGCAAGAGTGGGGACGCCTTTCGGCGAAGGGTCAGCGTCTGATCATCCGGTCTGCGGTTACGGCCATGCATGCTGTCCGTCATTATACCGCGAGCCGGGCGGGCGGCGCCAGGCAACGCATGGCATCGTTCCCGCCCGGGGGAGCATCCCGCCCGTGAAGGAGCCCCGCCCTGAACGGCGGGCTGAGGGGAACGCTGCCCGCCTTCGCGGGCGCCGGAAAGTGCATCGCCTCCGGCGGAACAAGGGGCGGTCCCTGCCACCTCCGGCGCCCGCGAAGGCGGGCAACACTCCCCTCAGCCCGCCGTTCAGGGCGGGGCCTCTTCACGGCGGGGCGCGATCCGCGCAGGGGACAGAAGACCGCACCGCGCACGATCGCGAAGCGCATCCGGCGTTGCGGCAAGCCCGGCTCCGGTGCGTTATAATGGAAGTCATGCGTATCGGCGATCTGAACATCTGGCCCGACGTGGTGCTCGCCCCGATGGCGGGCATCACCGCGCACCCCTTCCGCGTCCTTTGCAAGCGGCACGGGGCCGGGCTCGTCGTCACCGAGCTGATCTCGTCGCACGCCATCCACTACAAGAACCAGAAGACCTTCGGCATGTTCGACTGGGACGACGAAGAGCGGCCCGCCTTCTGCCAGCTCTTCGGCGGCGACCCCGACACCATGGCCGAGGCCGCCCGCGTCGTCGTCGAGCACGGCTGCGACGGCGTGGACATCAACATGGGCTGCTGGGTGCCCAAGGTCGCAAAAACCGGGGCGGGCGCGGCGCTGCTCAAGGACCTTTGCCAAGCCGAGAAGGTCGTGCGCGCCGTCGTGGACGCCGTGCCCGAGGTCCCCGTGACCGTCAAGGTGCGCTCGGGCTGGGACCCGCGTGACGTCACCGCCGTCCGCTTCGCCCGCGCCGCCGAACAGGCGGGCGTCAAGGCAGTGACGGTCCACGCCCGGTTCGCCTCGCAGGGCTTCTCCGGCGAAGCCGACTGGGACATCATCGGACAGGTGAAAGCGGCGGTCAGCGACATCCCGGTCATCGGCAACGGCGACATCGAGACGCCCCAGGACGCCCGGCGCATGCTCCGCGAAACCGGCTGCGACGCCGTGATGGTCGGGCGCGCCGCCATGGGCAACCCGTGGCTGCTCGGGCGCATCGGTTTGTTCCTCGAGACCGGCGTCCTGTCCCCCGAGCCCACCCCCGAGGAGCGCGTCGCCGTCGCCCGCGAGCACGCCCGCCTGATGGTCGTTCAGGCCGGCGAGAACATCGGCGTGCGCGAGCTGCGCGGCCTGCTCGGCCACTACTTCAAGGGGCTGACCGGTGCGCCCCGTTTGCGCGAAGCGCTGACCAAGGTGAACACCCTGGCCGAGATCGAGGCCATCCTCGACGGCGCGCGGGAGCGCCTGACCCAAACGCCCCCCGCCGAGCGCGAGCCCACCGCCGTGGCGTGACCGGCCGGGGCCGGGAACGGGAACCGACACGCTTCCGCCGACGTTCCCCTTTAGGAAAGAGACATCACGCCGTTGCACCACCCGCTGTCCGCCATCACCTATTTCCGCCGCAATCCCGGCAAAGTGCTGCCGATGGGGTTCGTCATCGTGCTGTCGGTCTTTTTGATCGCCTCGATCTCCTCGCTCGCCAACAGCATCGACCGCACGATCCTGACCATCTACGGGTACACCAACTACTTCACCTACGTCATCCCGCAGCGGGTCACGCAGCGCGTCCCGGAAGAACAGCTCGCCGTCATCCGCGACGACGCGCGCGTGGAACGGGTGATGGAAGCCAGCCTGTTCTTCACCAACATCAAGACCGTGATGGGGCAGCTCCCGTTCGTCGTGCTCGGTTTGGAGCCCGAGGACCGCGCGTACCTGACGGGGCGCATCGGGACCAGCCTGCTTTCGGGGCGGATGCCGGCAGAGGGGATGCCCGAGGCGGTCCTGTCGGAGGCGCTGGCGCGCAACAAGAACGTCAAGATCGGCGACGTCATCGCCGGACCGACGGACGAAGGCGGGATCGCCGGCTCGCCCGTGCCGGTCCGCTGCGTGGGCATCCTGAAGGGCACGGTCTGGATCGCGATGACGACCAAATCCTTCTGCGACGCCACCTTCCTGACGGCCCCCCGCAGCACCGTGTTCACGACCAGGAACCGGGCGGACCTGACCGCCGTCAACGAGGACCTGATGCCGGCGCGGCGGCGCACGCAGGGCAAGCTGTCGCCGTCCAAGGTGCTCGTTCTGTCCCGGCAGAACCTGATCAACCAGGTGCGCGACAGCCTTTCGACGCTGTTCCTGATCATGGGCTTCGTCAACGGGACGGTGATCTTCGTGATCGCGCTGATGAGCGGGATGCTGTCCAACATCTACTTCACGCAGCGCATGGCGGAGTTCGCCGTGCTGGCCGCCATCGGCTACCAGCGCACCCGTCTGGTCACCCGGATCGTGGGCGAGACGTTCCTGCTGACCTGCATCGGCTGGGCCATCGGCGCGCTGGTGACGTTCCTCTTTCTGTCGGCGTTCCGGACGACGCTGTTCGAGCCCAAGGGGCTGTTCGTGGACCCGCTCGACCCGTTCGCGTACCGCTACACGATCCCGATCCCGTTCTCGATCACCCTGTTCGCCGTCGCGACGATCGCGCTGCGGCTGATGCGGCTGGACCCCGTGACGATCATCGAAAGGCGGTAGCAGGCAGTGGGAGGACGTGAAGGCGAGATGCTGGGCTGCGAGCGGGCGTCGCTGGCGTACACGGACGGCGAGCGGACCACGTACGCGCTTCGGGACGTGACGGTCACGCTCGCGCCGGGGCGTTTCTACGGGATCATGGGGCCGTCCGGTTCGGGGAAGTCGTCGCTGCTGTACGTGCTGTCCGGGCTGAAGCCGCCGACCGAGGGCTCGGCCCGTTTCGGCGGCTTCGTCTACAACCAGCACTCCAGCGCCGACGTGACGCGGCTCCGCCGCGAAAAGTTCGGCTTCGTGTTCCAGCAGCCGTTCCTGATGAGCTATCTTACCGTGGCGGAAAACGTCGTGCTGGCCGCGCCGCAGGTGGACCGGGCCGCGCGCGACAAGGCGGCCCGGTTCCTGGACGATCTGGGCCTGTCGGACATGATCCACAAATTCCCCTCACAACTTTCGGGCGGCGAGAAGCAGCGGGTGTCCGTGGCGCGCGCCATGATGAACGACCCGGAGGTGATCTTCGCCGACGAGCCCACCGCCTCGCTCGACCACGCCAACGGCCACCGCGTCGTGGACACCCTCGCCGCGTGGCGCACCCGCGGGACCGTCGTGGTGGTCACGCACGATCCCGAAATGCTCGCCGACGCCGACGAGGTGCTCCTCCTGCGCGACGGCGTCCTGGTGGAGTCGCGTCCGCCCGAATCGCTACCGAGCGAGCCGAAGGCGCTCCACAGGACGGGGACGGTCGCGCCGATCTAGTTCCGTCGGCATGACGGACCGACGTTTTTCCGTTTTACTCCTGAATATGCCCCGCCGCTTGCGGCGCGGGAACCGGTTATCGGGGAGTCCAGAGGGCAGCCCTCTGGCTAAGGGCGGGGTTCATGCCCCGCCCGCAGGGCCGGCGTGCGCGGCGGCGGAGTTGCGAAGCAACGCAGTCGCAAGCCGCCGTTGACTCCTCTCGGAACGGTTGACAACGCCGCGAAACCTGTGCTAACGTAATGGCGACAACTTTAGTCGCCGATGCAGGTGGTCGTAGTTGTTGAAGATAAACCCGCTTGAGGAGACGCTTGTGTCTGTGCTTCCACGCCCATCAGTTACGGACCGCCTACGACCCTGCACGCCGGATCGGCGCACCGGGTTCACCCTGATCGAACTGCTCGTCGTGATCGCCATAATAGCGATCCTGGCGGCCATCCTCTTCCCCGTTTTCGCGCAGGCCAGAGAGAAGGCGCGGCAGGCGTCGTGCTCCAGCAACCTGAAGCAGATCGGCACCGCGCTGGTGATGTACGTCCAGGACTACGACGAGACCTACCCGAACCGCCGCTTCGAGCCGTTCGACACGGCGAACAATAACGCGCGCTATGATGACAACAGCTGGCGCTCCGTCATCCAGCCCTACATCAAGAACACGCAGGTCCTGGCCTGCCCGTCGAACCCGGACAAGGACACGCCCTCCTGGGACCCGGAGTTCCCGGTCTCCTACGCCGCCAACTTCACCGACCCGGCGAACGTCCCGGCCGACGGCAAGGGGCGTGGCCTTTTCGGCCAGCAGCGCTCCCCCGGGGTGAGCCTGGCCGAGATCGAGAAGCCGGCGGAACTCATCGCGGTGACCGAGATCGAAAAGGTGCCGTGGGTGACGTTCGTGGTGGATCGCGGCGACCTGTCGCACACGTGGGCCCTGGGCAAGTACAACGGGCGGACCTTCAGCAACGTCTACACGAACGCTCTGTTCAAAGGGCACAGCGGCATGACCAACTACGTCTTCGCCGACGGGCACGTCAAGGCCCTGCGCCCCACGCAGACCTACAAGGCCGGCACGTTTAACTACTGGTACCGGGACGCCTCCGAGCTTTCCGACCAGGGCAAGGCCGTGCTCACGGCGGCCGAAGCACGCGCCCGGTGAGACGGTCTGCGCTGCGCAGGATCCTGTTCCACCTCCACCTGTACGCCGGCGTGACGCTCGGATTGCTCACCGTCGTGGCGGGCGTGACGGGGAGCCTGCTCGTCTTCCGGCACGAGATCGACGCCGTGATCGCCCCCGGTCTGCTCCACGTCCGGCCAAGGGGCGAGCGCGTGCCTTTGCAGGCGGTCGTCGACGCGGCGCGGCGGGCGCATCCGGGGGCGGTGATCCAGCACCTCTTCCTGTCGCGGGAGCCGGGACAGGCGCACGCGGTGTGGCTGAAGGGGGAGGGCGCGCCCCGCGTGTACGTGGACCCGTACACCGGGGCCGTCCTCGGCGCCCGCGCCCCCGAGGGGACCGCCACCGGCTGGCTCTTCGCGCTGCACACCGAGCTTCTGACCGGCACGCGCGGGGAGGTCGTGGTGCTGATCGGCGCCCTGTCGCTCGTCCTGCTGAGCGTGACGGGCCTGCTGCTGTGGTGGCCCTCGGCGTGGAGGCTGTTGCGATCCGCCGTGACCGTGAAGTGGCGCGCGGGGTGGCGGCGGGCTACTTTCGACCTGCACCGGGCGTTCGGCTTCTGGGCGGCGGGCCTGCTGTGCCTGGCGGCGGTGTCCGGCGCGACGTTCGTGCCCCCGTTCCGCGACTGGTTCGCGTCCGCAGTCACCGCAGCCACCGGGGCGCCGGCGCGCGCGCCGGCGCCCAAAGTCGTGCCGCCGCGCACCGGCGCCGAACCGCTTCCCGTGGACGTGCACGTGGCGAACGCGGAGGCGGCCCTGACGGGCGGTCGCGTGACGCGCATCGGCCTGCCGGCGAAGCCGGACGCGCCGATCGTCGTGCGTAAATGGACCCCGGGCGAGCTGCACCCGAACGGGATGAACTTCGTGTATCTCGACCCGTACACGGCGCGCGTGCTGAAGGTGGAGCGCTCGGACGCCGCGTCCACGGGCCCGCGCCTGATGAACCTGCGCTACCCCGTGCATATCGGCGTCTGGGGCGGGACGCTGACCCGCGTGCTGTACGTGCTGCTCGGGCTCGCGCCGCTCGCGCTGCTGGTCAGCGGCTGCGTGATGTGGTGGAACCGGGTGGCGGCGCCGCAACGTGTCCGGCGTGGCGCGGCGCGCGCCGGGTATCCGGTGCGGGCGCGTGCTACGCCTCCAGCTGAAGGAACAGGTTGATCAGCGCTTCGGACAGGGTCGGGTGGGCGAGGATCGTGTCCCGCACGTCGGTGTAAGACAAGCCGCCGCGCATCGCCATCTGCACGACCGACATGATCTCGCCGCCCTCCCGGCACAGCAGGGCGCACCCCAGTATTCGGCCGGTATCCTCTTCCACGACCGCTTTCAGGAAGCCGCGCGTTTCTCCCGTTTCGACCGTGCGCGCCGCCTCCGTCATGGGCAGCTTCGCGACCCGGATGCGGCGTCCGTCCGCCCGCGCCTCCCGTTCGGTCATCCCCACCCGGCCGAGCTGCGGGTCGATGAACACGGTGTAGGGGATGATGCGGCCTTCGGTCGTGGCGTTCTCCCCGCCCAACAGGTTGCGCGAAAGGATGCGGAAGTCGTCATACGAGACGTGCGTGAAGGCGGGGCCGCCCGTCACGTCGCCCATCGCCCACACGCCCGGCGCGCTGGTCGCGAGTCGTTCGTCCACACGGACGTAGCCGGCGTCGTCCGTCTCCACGCCCGCCGTTTCCAGGCCAAGTCCGTCGGTGTTGGGCACCCGGCCCGTCGCGACCAGGAGGTGGGAGCCGGCAAGCATCGGCGGGCTGGCGTCGCCGCGCACCGTCAACGCGACCTCCCCGCCTGACGACTGCGCGCGAACCGCTTCCGCGCGCAGCCGAACGTCGACGCCGTCCTCCCGCAGGATGTCGGCGACCGCGGCGGCGACGTCCTCGTCCTCGCCGGGCAGCAACCGGTCGCCCTGCTCGACGATCGTCACGCGGCTCCCGAATCGGCGGAACATCTGCGCGAACTCCAGCCCGATGTAGCCGCCGCCCAGGATGATCAGGTGCGGCGGAAGGGCATCGTCCATCTCCAGGATCGACGTGGAGTCCAGGTACGGGATCTCCCGGAGTCCCTCGATGGGCGGCGCGGCGGGCCGCGTGCCGGTGTCGATGACGATCCGATCGGCGGTGAGCGACAGCTCCTCACCATTAGCTCGCTGCCGCACCGAAAGCGTCTTCGGGCCGGTGAAGCGCGCCTCGCCGAAGATCAGGTCCAGCCCGTTCGTCGCTTCGAGTTGCCGCCGCGACTCGTGGCGGAAACGGCGGACGATGTTATCCCTGCGCCGCCGCACGGCCGCCACGTCCACCTCGACGGGCCCGGTGCGGACGCCGTACTCGTGTGCCCGGCGCGCCAGGTGGGCCACGTGCGCACTCGCCAGCATCGTCTTCGTGGGCGTGCAGCCGCGGTTCGTGCAGGTCCCGCCGACCTGCCCCCGCTCGATCAGCGCCGTTTTGCGCCCCGCTCCCGCCAGCGCCCGGCTCAGCGGGTCCGCCCCGTGCCCGGCGCCGATCACGATCGCGTCGTAGTGCTCCACTGCCATGCAGACAAGCCCCTTCTGGAAGCCTGCCTTCGGCGAGCGACCGTTCTATTTTACCCGCGCCCGCGGCGTAGCTATCCCGCTCACGGTGCGGGGAGCAGGCAGCCCGCTTGCTGGTGGATTTTGCCCGTGATACCCTGACACCATGCGCCTCCCCGCCAAAGCATTGTCGCTCTTCGCCGCTGCCGGCCTCCTGGTCGCCGGCGGGGTCGCCGTCGCGCGCCTGCCGCACACCGGGGCCGAGGCGGTTCGACCGGCGGGAGCGGCCCGGACGGTGGCGCACGCGCGGTCCGTCCCGGCGCCGGCGCCGCCGCAAAAGCCCACCGGACGGCTCGCCGCGGTCCTGCCGAAGCCCGAAGAAGAGCGGTGGCTCCAGGTACCCTGGCGCACCGACGTCACCCGGGCCCGCGCGGAGGCGCAGCGCACCGGCAAGCCGCTGTTCTTCTGGATCATGGACGGCAGCCCGCTGGGCTGCACGTGAGGGAACGGCCAGGTCAACCGGCGGTTGACCTTCAGCGACCCGGCCGTCATCCGGCGCCTGCAAACGCGCTTCATCCCCGTCGCCGGCAACACGCACGAACTCCAGATCCGGCCCTCGCCCGGCCAGCAGTGGTTCGTTCGCATGGCGTTCGCCCCAGAGGTTCCCGGTAGCGGCGAACTGCGCCGCCAGTACCGGCGCGACCACACCGTCCAGGGCTTTTTCGTCGCCGGGGCGGACGGGACGAACTACGGCTGGCGCAACGAGCGCAGCCCCCGCATCGTCGCCCGCTTCCTGGACGCCTCTCTGGCAGCGTACCGAAAGCGCGCGCCGCGCACGGTGTCCTTGACCGGCGCGGCGCCGCACCGATCAGCCGTGAAGGTGCCGAACGCGTCCACCTCCGTTGTCCGCGTCTTCAGCCGCATCCGCCCGGTCCCGGCCGGCGCGGATCCGCGCAACAAGGATGTCGGCCGGGACCACTTCTGGGTCCTCTCCAGCGACGTGCGCGCGCTGCGCGCCGCCTCCCCCGGCGACGGGCGGCCGTTCCCGATGCCGCCCGCGCTGGTCGCCCGCCTGGTGCGGTTCCACCTCGTGGACAACGTGCGCGGGGAGCCCGATATGTGGACGGCGGAAGACGTCCGGAAGGCGGACTTCACGGCGCGGCGGCGGCGCAGTGCGAACGGCGCGGACTCCTTTGTCTTCCACGGCGCGTTCGCGCAGCGCACCCCGAACGGCCGCCGGGGGCTGGAGGGGCGCATCTGGGGCGAGTTCGACGTGCCGTCGGCGACTGATAAGGTCGTCCGGTTCCGCGCCTTCGGCAAGGGGCAAGCCTGGGGCCGGTCCCGGTACACGCCCCGGCCGCCCCGCCGGCGGTTCCCGATGGTCTTCGCCCTGGTCGAGGCCGACGACGCGGCCGCGCGCACCGTGTCGCCGCAGGCCGTCTCGAGCGGCGAGGCGTACCCCGAACTGCGCATCGGCCTGCGCGAGTACCTGGACCCGTCCACGTAGGCCCGGCTGCCGTCGCGCCGCCCCCATTTCGTTCCGGCGCCCAAGTGGGTACACTGCGTTCACCATGGAGAACGAGATGAACCCCGGCCTGCGCCCGGTGCTCCTGCAGTTCCACCCGGAACTGAGCCGCACCGAAGACGGCGAAGAAGAGCGCGGCGACCTGTCCGTCGCCGTCGAGATCGGCGACACGCTCTGGGTCGCCTCCGACGAGACCGTGCGCCTCACCCGCCTGTCGCGACAGGGGGAAGACGCGTACGGCAGCCACGCCGTCTTCAACATCGCCGATTTCGTCAAGCTCGCCGGCAAGAAGGACGCCGAGGCCGACCTGGAAGGTCTCGACCACGCCGACGGGTACCTGTGGATGACGGGCTCCCACAGCCTGAAACGGGCCAAGCCGGACCGGGACGACGACGCGCAGGCGAACCTCGAGGCGCTGGCGGAGGTGACCACCGACAGCAACCGGTTCCTGCTGGCGCGCATCCCCGTGGTGACGGAAAACGGCGTCCCCACGCTGGCGGCGGAAGCGAACAACGGGAAGCGGCGCCGCACGGCCGCCCTGCTGCGCGGCGGCACGAACGGCAACGATCTGACCCGGGCGCTCGCGAAGGATGAACACCTCGCCCCGTTTCTGAAGATCCCGAGCAAGGACAACGGTCTGGACATCGAGGGGCTGGCCGTGTCGGGGAGCCGCGTCTTCCTCGGGCTGCGCGGGCCGGTGCTGCGCGGCTGGGCCGTGGTGCTGGAGGTGGAACCGGCCGCGGCCGACAAGGGCCTGCTGAGGCTCAAGAAGATCGGGCCGGAAAAACGCCGGTACCGGAAGCACTTCGTCGATCTGCGCGGCCTGGGCATCCGCGAACTGTGCATCGACGGGGCCGACCTGCTGCTCCTCGCCGGGCCGACCATGGACCTGGACGGCCCTTCCGTGGTGTACCGCTGGAAGGGGGGCGCCGACCCGCCCGGAGACGAGGACACGGTCGTCTTCGAGGGCGACATCGAGAAAGTGCTGGACGTGCCCCACGGCGTCGGCGAGGACCACGCGGAGGGGATAACGTTCCGCCGCCTGGACAGCCAGCGTCGCTCGCTCCTCGTGGTATATGACTCGCCCGCGCCCGCCCGCCTGCGGGGCCGCGGCGGCTTCATCGCCGACGCCTTCGACCTGTGACGCAGTCGCCGGGCGGGCGGTACCACCTCGGAGAACGCAACGGGGAGAATCAAGAATGACAGGCAGTGCGGCGGTTCGCAGACTGGTGGCCGGGCTGGCGGGGGTCGCGGCGATGACGGCTGCGGAAAAGCTGGAGCAGGCGTTCACGCGCCGGCCCAACTCCTACGTGCCGGCGCACACGCTGGAGCGGCTGCTCGGGCTCCCCTACAAGCCGGACGAAGAGCGATTGGTAATGAACTGGGCCATGCACTGGGGCCAGGGCGTGCTGCTCGGGGCCGTGCGGGGGGTGATGGCTGAGCGCGGCGTGCGCGGCCCCGCCGGTTCGTTCCTGTTCATGAACCTGCGCTTGCTCAACGACCAGGCTTTAGAAAATGCAACCCGCGTCGGCGCTCCGCCCTGGAAGTGGCCCGTGGACGAGCAGGTGGTCGACTTGCTGCACAAGGCCGTCTACGCCTTCGTCTCCGGTGCCGTTGCCGACCGTCTCATCGCCGGCCCGGACCGGCCCCCGGAACTGAGTCTGGGGCAGCCGAACCCCAGAGCGGAGCGTGACCAGGCATCGCCGCGTCCGAGGGCGGGAACGGACGGAGGCGGCGAAGAGGCGACCGGGTGATACTATCCGCTATCGAGGATTGGAAACCGGAACCGTGTCAGGGCGGGTGCGTCTAGGCCGAACCAGGCCGCCCCGAACGCTCTGGCCTTTCGGTGCAGGCGACGCGAAAGCAGCCGGTCGTCGCGTGGCGATGCTCAGCGCCTCGCACGCCTGAACCTGGTCGTCAGGTAGCGGCCGTCCTCGTGTCAAGAGCTTATGGCGCCCGCTCCCGGGAAGGGATAAGGACCCGCTCCGGTTCGCCTCTGCCTGTACCGATAAAGGGTCTGCCGCTTGCGGCGCGGACCTCCGATTCTCCGCGAGGCGGGTGGCGGGGTGGGGGCAGCTATTGACAGCCTAGCTTGCGCGCGGTACACTACCGTAGAGCTTGTGAAATTTCGCACGGAGTAGGATCTTCATGGCGTACGCCGGCTTTCAGGACTTCCTGAAGGCGCTGGAAAAAGCGGGGGAGCTGAAGCGGATCAAGGCGCCCGTGGACCCGGAACTGGAGATCACCGAGATCGCCGACCGCGCCGTCAAGGGCGCCGGGGGCGGGCCCGCGCTCCTGTTCGAGAACCCCCGGGGCCACACCGTCCCCGTCGCCATCAACACCTTCGCCACCCGCAAACGTATCTCCATGGCTTTCGGCGTCGAGGACGTGGACGAGATCGCCTGCGAGATCGAGAAGCTCGTCAAGCTCCCCGGCAACATGCCGCCCGGCCTGATGGGCAAGGCCGCCCTGCTCCCCGGGCTGGCGCGCATCGGGCGCCACACCGCGCCCCGGATCGTCGGGGGCGGCGCGCCGTGCCAGGAGGTCGTGAAGCTGGGCGAAGCCGCCTCGCTCGACGAACTGCCGATCCTCAAGTGCTGGCCGCTCGACGGCGGCCGGTTCATCACGCTCCCGCTCGTCTTCACGCGCGAGGCCAACACCGGCAAGCGCAACGTCGGCATGTACCGCATGCAGGTCTACGACAAGCGGACCTGCGGGATGCACTGGCAGCGCCACAAGGTCGGCAGCCGCCACTACGCCGAGTACGAGGCGCAGAAGCGCGACATCCCGGTCGCCGTCGCCCTCGGCGGCGACCCGGTCCTGACCTACGCCGCCACCGCCCCGCTGCCCGACGAGATCGACGAGATGGTGTTCGCCGGCTTCATCCGCAAGAAGCCCGTCGATCTGGTGCGCTGCAAGACCGTGGACATCGCCGTGCCCGCCGACGCCGAGTACATCATCGAGGGCGTGGTCCCCGCGGGCGAGCGGCGCACGGAAGGCCCGTTCGGCGACCACACCGGTTTCTATACGCTGGAAGACGACTACCCCGTGTTCCGTGTGACCGCGATCACGCACCGGCGCAGCCCCGTCTACCCGGCCACCATCGTGGGCCGCCCGCCCATGGAGGACGGCTGGCTGGGCAAGGCGACCGAGCGCCTGTTCCTGCCGCTGGTGCGCCTGTTCGTGCCCGAAGTGGTCGATTACAACCTGCCGGTCGAGGCGTGCTTCCACAACCTGTGCATCGTGAGCATCAAGAAGCGCTACCCCGGCCACGCCCAGAAGGTGATGCACGCGCTGTGGGGGTTGGGGCAGATGATGTTCACCAAGGTCATCATCGTGGTCGACGAGTGGGTGGACGTGCAGAACCTCCAGGAAGTGCTGTGGGTGGCGACCAACAACATCGACCCCGAGCGCGACACGACGTTCGTCAAGGGGCCCGTCGACGTGCTGGACCACGCGAGCCGCGCGATGGGCTTCGGCTCGAAAATGGGTATCGATGCGACAAAGAAACTGCCCGAAGAGGGGCACACGCGGGCGTGGCCGCCGGTCATCGAGATGGCGCCGGAGGTGAAGCGGCGTGTGGACGCTCTGTGGAGCGAACTGGGGTTGTGAAAACGTTGACGCGGCGACAACGAGCGGCGATGCCGGCGGGCGCCTGGCAGGTGTCGGAGGCGCTGTGGGGCGGCAAGCAGCGCGTCCGGCTGATCACGGGCGCGCCGTCGCTCCTGGCCGACCCCGAGCGCATCCGCTCGCTCCACGCCGTCGGCTTCGTGCATTCTGCGGAGAACGTCCTCCTGGTGCACAACAAGGACGGGACGTGGACGTTCCCGGGGGGCAGACTGGAAAACAGCGAGACGCCGGAGGAGGCGCTGGCCCGCGAGCTGTGGGAAGAGGCGCGCGCCACGCTCGCGCCGGACCCGATCCCGATCGCCGCGACCCGGATCGAGTTCATCAACCACGTCCCCGGCCGCGTGTATCGGTTCCACCCGACGTTCCTGCTGTGGGTCGCCGGCCGCGTCGCCGACCTTTCCGACGAGCCGCACCACGACCCGTCGGATTTCGTCACCGGCCGCCGCGTCGTCACCGTGGAGGAGGCGCGCGCGCTGCTCAAGCCGCTCGAAGCGCGCGTGCTGGAGGCGGCTTTGACCGCCTGGCAGAGCCGGGGAAGCAAATCATGAACGGGGGAGGCTGATCCCCACCATGGCAGGGGACCCGAGCCGGCGTGTGGTGGTGGCGATGACCGGGGCGAGCGGCGCCATCTACGGCGTCCGCTTCCTGCGCCAGGCCGTGCGCCACTTCGACGAGGTGTATCTGACCCTGTCGGGCAACGCGCCCGCGGTCCTGGCGACCGAGTTGGGCGTCCGGCTTTCCGAGCGGCCGACGGCCGCCCAACTGCTGGGCATGGAGGCCCCGCAGCTCCGTATCTGTGAGCGGGGCGACTACTTCACACCGCCCGCCTCGGGCTCGTTCCGGCACGCGGGCATGGTCGTCATCCCCTGCTCGATGGGCACGGCGGGTCGCATCGCCCACGGCATCTCCGACGATCTGACGACCCGCGCCGCCGACGTCTGCTTGAAGGAGGGGCGCAGGCTCGTCCTCGTGGTGCGCGAGACGCCGCTGAACCTGATCCACCTGCGCAACCTGACGCAGCTCGCGGAGGCCGGCGCCACGATCCTTCCCGCCGCTCCGTCGTTCTATAACAAGCCGCAGACGATCGAAGACCTGGTGGACACCATCGTCGCCCGCGCGCTCCAGGCGCTGGGCGTGGAACAGGATCTGGTCCGGGAATGGAAGCACGCCTGAGACTCCCGCAGACGCCGTGGCAGAAGCTGCGCGTCGTGCTGGAGATGATCAAGATCGAGCACACGCTGTTCGCGCTCCCCTTCGCGCTGATGGGGGCGCTGCTGGCGGCGGGCGGCCTGCCCACCGGTGCGCAGATCGTCTGGATCCTGGTCGCCATGGTCGGCGCCCGCTCGGCGGCGATGGCGTTCAACCGGCTGGTGGACCGCGACATCGACGCCCGAAACCCGCGCACGGCCAACCGCGCGCTCCCGGCCGGTCTGGTGTCCGTGCCGTTCGTCGTCGGCTTCACGGTCGTCGCGTCCGCGCTGCTCGTCGGCGCCGCGTACCGGCTCAACCCGCTCGCCTTCGCGCTGTCGCCCGTCGCGCTCGTGATCGTCTTTTTCTACTCGTTCACCAAGCGCTTCACCGCCTGGTCACACGCGTTCCTGGGGCTGGCGCTGGCGGTCGCGCCCGTCGGCGCGTGGATCGCGGTCCGGGGCGCTTTCGGCGTGCCCGCCCTCTGGCTCGGGGCCGCCGTGGTCTGCTGGCTGATCGGCTTCGACATCATCTACGCCCTGCAGGACGTGGGGTTCGACCGGACGGCGGGCCTGCGTTCGCTTCCGGCGTCGCTCGGACCGCGCCGCGCCCTTTCGGTCGGCCGCGCCGCCCACGCCGTGATGATCGGGTGCCTGGCCGGGGTGGGGGTGACGGCGGGTCTCGGCGCCTGGTATTACGCGGGCGTGGCCCTCGCCGCCGTGCTCATCGCGTGGGAGCACGCCATCATCCGCCCCGACGACCTGCGGCGGCTGAACGTCGCGTTTTTCAACCTCAACATCGCCGTGTCGTCGGGGCTGCTCCTATTCACGGCGCTGGATATCTGGCTAAGGAAGGGATGAGGGACGAGGGATGAGGGATGAGAAAGACTGGTCGTGGGAGCCGCAGGGGGATTCTCATCCCTCGCCCCTCATCCCTCGTCCCTTTATCACCATCGGCACCGTCCCGTACCTGAACGCGCGGCCCCTGGTGCGGTGGTTCGGCGACACGGAGGAAGGGCGCGGCTCGGGCGTCCGGGTGGTCGAGGCCGTTCCGTCGGAACTCGCCCGGATGCTCCGGCGCGGCGAGTGCGCCGCCGCCCTGGTCTCCTCCTTCGAATTGCTGCGGCGCCCGGACCTGTGCTACGCGCCCGGCGTCGCCGTGGCCGCCGAGGGGCCGGTCCTTTCCGTGCGGATGCTGTCGAAGGTGCCGATCCCCGCGGTGCGCTCCGTCGCCCTGGACACGTCGTCCCTTACCTCGGTCGCGCTGCTCAAGATCCTCCTGGCGGAGCGTTTCGGCGTCGCGCCGTGCTATCTGCCGCACGGCCCCGACCTCGACCGCATGCTGTCGGAAGCGGACGCCGCGCTGCTGATCGGGGATCTGGGCTACCGGGAGTACGACCCGTCGCTGCATACCCTCGACCTGGGGGCGGCCTGGCGGGAGTTGACCGGACTGCCGTTCGTGTACGCGCTGTGGATCGGGTCCCCGGACCGGCTGACACCGGAGGTGGCGGAGGTTCTGCTACGCGCGAAGGAGTGGGGTGCCGCGCACCTGGAGGCGATCGCCCGCACGGAATACGAGCGCCTGGGGGAAACCTACGAGCGGACCCACGGCTACCTGACGAAGGTCATGCGCTACGGGCTCGGCGCGCGCGAAGTCGAGGGGCTGCGCGCCTTCGCCGGGAAGGCGCTGGCGAACGGCCTGATCGACGCGCCCGCCCCGCTGTCGCCCTGCACGTCCCGATGAACCCGAAGAACCGCCACGTCGCCCGCACCATCGAGGCGCTGCGCCGCTCCAACGCGATGGCGGGCAGCGAGAGCGTTTTGTACGTCGCGCTGGGTGACTCCGTAACCGCCGGCTGGCTGGAGCACGGCGTCCTCGACAGTGATGCCGCCTACCCGGCCCTGTTCCGCCGCCGCCTCGCCGCGCTCTTCCCGCGGGCCATGGTCTCCGTCCTGAATGCCGGGCTGGGCGGCGAGAACACCGAGGGCGCGCTGACCCGCCTGGAGCGCGACTGCCTCCGGCACACCCCGAACCTGGTCACCGTCTGCCTCGCGCTGAACGACGCCCGCAGCGGCCGCGACGGGATACCGTCCTTCCAGGCGAACCTGACGGCCCTGGTGCGGCGCATCCGCGCCGAGAGCACGGCCGACATCGTTCTTGTCACCCCGAACACGCGCGGCGACGCCCTGCAGGAGGACGGCACGACCGGGGACTACGTCCGCGCGGTCCGCGCCGTCGCCCGCGCCGAGGACGTGGGGCTGGCGGACGTGCACGCCGTGTATCAGGGCTGGATCCGTGCGGGCGCGGCGCCGGCCGACCTCCTTTCCAACCGCGTGTCCCACCCCACGCGCGAAGGGCACCACATCTTCGCCAACGCGCTCATCGAGTTCTTCCAGCCGTGAGCGCCCCGGGCGCGCGCGTTGACACCGCTTTTCGGCGTGTGCTATACTTGGGCGTGGGAAACGGGGGGCGGGAAGGTTCGGGGGAAGGTATGGCGCGCAAAATCCTCGCCTGTGATGACGAAGCGGCCATTCTCAGATTGGTCCAAACGAACCTGGAACGCGCAGGCTACGACGTAGCCACGGCGGCCGACGGGCGTGAAGCCCTCGAAAAGCTCGGGGCCGAGCGGCCGGACCTCGTGATCCTCGACGTCATGATGCCCTACGTGGACGGCTTCGGGATCCTCCAGGAGATACGGCGGGATCCGGCGACCCGTGACCTGCCGGTCATCCTGTTAACGGCGAAATCCACGGACGCCGACACGCTGCGCGGCTGGCAGGAAGGCGCCGATTCCTACCTGACCAAGCCGTTCAACCCGAAAGAGCTGCTCGCGTTCGTGGACCGCATCTTCGCCGCGCTGGAGGGGCCGCCGGTGTCGACCGAGGCAACACCATGAGTAATACCGGCGCCGCAGCGGCGCCCCCGCCCGCATATAAGGCGTACCTCATCGTCGGCGTCGTGGCCGCGGCGGTGTCCGCGGCCACGGCCGCCTACATCTTCTGGTCGCGCTCCCGGCACCTGGTCCCGCAGGTGGAGACGGTGCAGGACCTGCTCGACCGCGCCCACGACCAGGTGCGCGACATCGAGCACCGCCTGAACGAACTGCGCGAGCAGCCGCCCGGCCTGACCCGCGCCGGCTGACGCGAACGCGGCACGGCTGCGCGCCGCCGCGGCACGGCTCACGCGAACACCACCCGCACCCCGATGTAGTCCGCGATCTCGGCGGCCAGCACGTCCACGTCCCCCTCCGCGTAGGACCGGTCGATGGTGATCCGGTGGCCGTCCGCGTAGACGACGGCCAGATCGTACAGGTCGCGCTCCGCCGGGTCTTTCCCGCGCTTCACGCACACGTGCTCGATGCGCCGCAGGGTCGTCACCACCTTCCGGTTGATTGTGAAGACCCCGTTGATTCGGTCGAAGGCGTAGACGACGCGCGAGTCGTAGACCGCGTACACGTAGAACGTCGCCAGGACCGCCGTGAGCACCAGCGCGCCGAGCCAAAGCGCGCTGAAATGGTTGGCGAGGGGTTCCGGGGTGCCGGCGGTTCCGCCCATGCTCCCGGCGTTCGGGCTTTGCGCGTCGAGAACCAGGCTGAGCAGGGCGAGGATGAGCACGGAGACGAAGGCGATCCCGAACCACACGCACCCGTTCACCATGCGGGCTTCATCCGTTGCGACGGTGAGCATCAGGCGCTCGTCGTCCCGCGACACCTCGAACCGGCTCATCGCCGTTATCCCTTCCCGGATACCCGCGCCACGTGGGTGCTACGGTCGTTGTACCCGGCGCGCACCGGTTTCCGTTTCAGGGCCGGGCGCGATCGGCGGGAAATGTCCAGCGGAGTCGAGACAGGGAAGGGTTGAGGGGGTGCGGAACCGGCCGAACGGGCGGCCACGGATCCGGCGGCGGGCCCGGTAGGGGCCCGCGCGGTGTCGGTACGGCGGCGAGCGGCGCGGCCTGCCGCGCCGCTCGCCGCCCGCTACTTTGCCACCGCATGGCGCGCGGCCACGCGCGCCATGCTTTCGGCCGCGACCACGACGCTCCACAGGAGCGCGCACGTCACGCGCTGCACACACGGCGGGACCTCGCCCGCGGTATGCCGGAACGAGGCTTCGGCGTCCCGCCGCGCCCGCTCGACGTCGCGGAAGCGCGCGGCGGCGTTCAGCGCCTCGCGCGGGTCCCGTGACGCCAACGCCGACGCCGTTTTGCCGGCCAGGTCCGCGGCGAAGACGCCGACCGAACAGACGGGATCGGGGACGGCGATACTGGCGGAAGCCTGGAGTGAGCCCGCGACGACCGAGGTGAAGAGGCGAGACAACTGAGCGACGATCCGCGCGCCGCGGGCGACGCAGTGCAGGTCGGCGGCGCACTTGATAAGGTCGCTGACGTGTCTCTCTTCGGCCGGGGAGAGGTGCGACTGGGTCAGGAGGGCGCGGGCCCGTGTTTCGATCTCCGTCGCCAGTGCGGAAACGTCCTCCGGCGCGTGCCCTGCGTCGTCCCCGCTCATCTGCCGCAGGGCGCCACTGAAGTCGTTGCCGGCCATCCGCGCCATCGTTGCCAGTCGTTCGTCCAGCGCCGCCACGGCAGGATTACAGGGAGCCGGCTTTTCGGCCGCCTTGCGGTTCACACACTTCGCACGTTCCTGAAGCGCCAACATCCGGTCTCACCTCGCTGTTGCATTGCCGAAGAATCACGATCCTTCGATGCAAGAAGCATGCCCGGGCGGGGAAGGGGTAACGGCGCGGGAGAAGGGGGACGCGGAGCCCCGCAAAAAACGACCGGCTAGCGGAGCATCACCTCGGCCGCGGCCGACGGCACGCGCTCGACGGCGAGCACCGGGCGATCGACCGCGCGCTCCAGGTCTTCCACGGTCATCTCGTCCAGGAAGACGCGCTCGCCGTCGCGCAGCGCGACGGAGGGCAGAAGCACGGTGTCACCGAGGGGGAAACCCGGGCGCGTCAGCGTGTCGGCGATGTCCCGACCCGTGAGCAGCCCGGCGACCGAGATGTTCCCCTCGAAAAAGTGGTTGTGGACCACGCAAACGTTGACCGCCAGGTTGTCGACGCGGTTCATCGTGTCGGCGAACTTGCGCACCAGTTCGGCGGGCATCTCCCCGGTCACGAGCGTGAACGAGCGGGGCGTCGCGACGGCGCGCGGCAGCGACTTGGCGACGCGCTCGACGTCCTCCAGGAACAGCCGCACCAGACCGACGCCGTCTTCGAGCTGCGGGAACCCCTCATAATGACCGCGCGGCGGCACCTCGCGCCCGGCGTTCAGGTAGAACTCGTCGGACAGGAACACGAAGCGCGAGCCGAGCGTTTTGCGGAACCGCTCGCGGCGCACCTCGGCCCAGTCCAGAAGCTCCCCGGCGTAGCGTGCGTCGACCGTCGTCAGCGGCGCCTGGCGGTCGCGGAACTGGGTGATGCCCACCGGCACCACCGCGAGCGAAAGGACGCCGCCGAACGTCCCGCGCGCCGCCGGGTGCATCTCGGCCAGTTCGCGCACCGTCTGCTCCAGATGCTCTCCGTCGTTATAGCCGGGGCAGAGGACGACCTGCCCGTGTATCTGTATATTCGCGTCCGCGAGCTGGCGCAGGCGCGGCAGGATCGGCTCCGGCCCCTTCCGGCCCAGCATGCGGCCCCGCACCGCCGGGTCCGTGGCGTGGATGCTGACGAACATCGGCGACAGCTTCTGTTCGGTGATCCGGTCGAACTCCTCGTCCTTCATGTTGGTCAGCGTGATGTAGTTGCCGTGAAGGAACGAGAGCCGGTAGTCGTCGTCCTTGACGTACAGCGAGTGCCGCATGCCCTTGGGCTGCTGGTACAGGAAGCAGAAGACGCACTTGTTCTTGCAGATGTGGATGCGGTCGAACAGGTCGTCGGCGAACTCCAGCCCCAGCGGCTCCTCGTAGCCCTTCTCGACGCGCACCCGATGGCGCTCCGCGCCGCGCTCGAACTCGATCTCGACCGCCTCGCCCGCCGTGTGGAACCGCCAGTCCACGATGTCGCGCAGGGCCGCCCCATCTACGGCGACGACCCGGTCGCCGACACGGACGCCCGCGAGATCCGCCGCGCTCCCGGCCTCGACCGCCTCGACCGTGTTCTTCGGCTTACGGCGCTCCAGCAAGGGTAGGACATTGGGCTCGTGACTGGCAAGTGGCATAACAGGCCATTGTACCATGCCCCCTCCGAGGCTCGCCAAAGCCCCTTCGCTGAGCACAAATCACCGGCAGGTTCCTTTGGCAGTCAGGGAACAAAGGGGCCGGAGAAGGAGGGCCTGAACGAGGTCGAGCACAGGCAGCGGCGTCAGGCGTTCGTCCGCCCCGCTGGACTACGCCGGCCCGGTAAAGGGTCCGACCTCCCAGATCGTTTGCCTACGGGGCAGGAGTCCTGACGGAGCGGCTGGCGCCGTATCTTCCCCAACAGCGCGCTCTGCCTATTTGCCCCAAACGGCTCTGAAAAGAGCGACGGCCCCCCGCCGGATCGGCCGTAAGCCGCCCCACACGATATGGAACGTGTAGACGCGCCGGGCGCTGACGTCGGCGCCCGCGCCGGTGGAGACTCGGGCCGGAGGCGCGGAGGCGAAGGCGGCCGCCCGGGCGGCGCCCGCGGCGGGGCCGAGCACGGCGGTGGAAGCGAGTGCGGCGGCGAGAGCGGCACGGCGGCGGCGGTTCGGGCACGAGATAGGCATCAAACACTCCGTTACGGTGGGGCGGGCGGATTGGATTTCGGGTGCCCGCGGCCCACGGGCGCGCTGCCGGCGGGTGTCCCCGCCGCGTCGTCGCCCAGGTGTTTATGCCGTGTTCCCGCGCTGGTTTGAGATGGGCCGCCAAATACTGGTACAAGTACTGGCCGCGGAAGCAGGGGAGAGTAAAACTCGTGCCGCAGCCGACCTTGGGTGGCGGCTACAGCACGGCGCCTGCGGGAGCGCGGGGAGGGGTACGCCCCACGTACCCCTCCCCGCGCTCCCGCCGTTATCGCTGCGCCGGCCCTTCGGGGTCAGTGCTTGCCCGGCTGGCAAAAGCAGGACGAGGCGAGCTTTACGTCCGAGCGCTTCCAGGCCGCGGCGAAACGCGCCCGGACACGCGCCGCTTCCTCCCGCTTGTTCTGCGCCTCCAGGCTCTGCGCCAGGCCGAACAGCGACCAGCCGTTCTCCGGCCACTTCCGCAGGTCTTCCCGGTACACCTGCTCCGCTTCGGCGGCCTCGCCCACCTGCATCAGGGTGGCCCCGAGGGCGTGACGCACCGGCTGGATCCAGTCTGGCGGTTCGGAGTAGCGCAACTGGTCTTCCTTGGCGACCGCGGTCCGGAGCGCCGCCAGCGCTTCCGTCTGCTTGCCTTCCTTGAACAGGATCTCGCCCTCCAGCATGGGCTCGGCGACGGCGAAGAGCGACGTTGCGGCGTTGTTGCCGAAGGACGCGGTGGGTGGGGTCTTCCCGACCGCTTCCCGGAACGCAGCCTGGGAGGCGCGCGCCTCGGTCGTTTTGCCCAGCGCCGCGTAGGCGACACCGCGCGCCGCGTGGCGGAGTGCCCGCGCGATGGGGAAGTAGGCCGGGGGCTCGGGCTCGGCCAGCAGCGCTTCCCACTGCCCGAAGCGCAGCATCAGCTCATAAGGCATGGCGTGGAAGCCGTCCGCGATGAACGCATTTTGCTGCTTCCAGTCGGCGGGCATCTCGGCAGTCAGGGCCCGGAGGTGCTCCCGGGCGAGGCGGCTCTCACCCTGCATCATGGCGCCGAACGCGAGCATGTGCCGGTTGTGCGCCATGTAGAGGCGGTAGAACCCCGGCTTCTTCGCCTTCGCCGTGTATTTCCGGTCCGCCTCGATGGCGCGGCGGTTGGCCTCGTTGTTCTTTTGCCACTTGCCCAGCCGGACGTCGATGTGCGACGGCATGTGGACCAGGTGGCCCAGGCCCGGCGCCACGTTCCGCAGGCGGTCGGCGGCGGCCGCCGCCCTGCCCGGGTTCGTCGAGGCTTCCACGGCGTGGATGTACAGGTGCAGCGCCAGCGGGTGGTAGGGGGAGCGCGCCAGCACCTTCTCCAGCGTGGTCACGACCTCAGGGGTACCCGGCTGCGGCTTGCCGTCGGGCGTCCACAGGTCCCACGGGCGCAAGTCCATCATCGCCTCGGCGAAGAGGGCGCCGATGTCGGCGTCGTTCGGGTAGCGCTTCCACAGGTCGCGCATGGCCGCGGCGTACGCTTCGTCCAGGGACTTGCGGTCTTCAGGCTGCGGGTCGGCGTAGCGCCGGCCGAGCGTCTCGATGAGCGCCTTCTCCACCGGCGTTGTGGTTCCGGCCAGCTCCCGGGCGCGCGTCAGCGCCTGCCATGCGGCCTTGGCCCGGTCGGGCGGGACGAGCGGGAAGTTGATGTGCGGGCCGTTGGCGGTCGCGATCCCCCAGTAAGCCATGGCGCAGCCCGGATCGATGGCCGCCGCCTGCGTGAAGGAGCGGATGGCCTCGTCGTGGTTGAAGGCGTACAGGAAGTTCAGGCCCTGGTCGAAGTAGCGCTGCGCCAGGGGGCTTTTCGTCGTGATCTTCCGTTTATGCTTGCCCATGCCCTCGAACAAGGGGGTGACCGGGCTCGCCGACGGTTCCGCCGCCGTTGCCGCCGGCACGTCCGCCGCACCGGCGATTCGCGGCGCAACGCAGAGACCGAAGGTGGTGAGAAAGGCCAGCAGGAGCCGGACGGGTTGTGGGATGTTTTTCATCGTTTTCTCCAATCGTTTTCGTCTGTCTGCCCACCAGGGACAGGGCATACATTGGTGTGTCCGGAGCGCGGCGCGGGCCGCACTACGGCCTGGCTTCGACGACCAGATTGAACGGCGTCTGCGTCGCGCGGCGGAAGCGGGTGAACCCGCCCGCCGTCACGATGGCCCGCAGGCGCGATTCCGTAGCCTGCCCGCCGGCGAACGGCTCGACGATCATCCAGGCACCGTCGGCCGCCAGCGACCGGCGCACGTGCGCGGCCACGCCGGCGGGGACCCGCGTGTCGTGGTGCACGCCGCCGAACGAGGTCACCAGGTCGTATCCAGTGCCCGGAAACGTGCCGGCGGATGCCGCGCGGAACGTGGCACGGCCCGGAAGCCCCGCTCTGGCGGCCGCGTAACCGGCCCGCACGATGGCGGTCGCGTCGGTGTCGAAGCCGACGACCCGGGAGGCCGGGTATGCCTGTGCCATCACGATCGTGGACGCACCACAGCCGCAGCCGATGTCGGCCACGCTCGCCCCGCCATTGAGCCTGGCATTCATGCCGTCGAGGGCGCGGAGCCACGACGTCACGTGGTCTGGACGCGTCGCGGCGGCGAACGCGGGGGAAACCCTCACGTTCGTGCCTGCCGCGACCCCGCGCCGGACGGCCTTTTCGCGTATCGGCAGGCGCACCGCGTTCCCGATCAGGGCTTTCCGCCGGCCCGTGTCAACCGCCATTTCGCTTCTCCCCTCGTGATACAGTTTCGTCCCGCGGCTGTTGCAGCGGTCAGCGGGGCTCGCGGACCATCGGGAAGATCGGCGGCGACGCCCCCACCTGGACGGTGCCGAGCAGCGCGAACCCGTGCCGCTCATAGAACGGCACATTCGTCGGGTTGGAGGATTCGAGATACGCCGGTATGCGGTCGCGGTCGCACGCCGACAGTACAGGCTCCAGCAGCGCCGAGCCGTAGCCTTTGCCCTGGAGGGCCGGCTCCACCCCGATGAGCGCCAGATACCAGTGCGGCTCGCTCGGATGATAGGCCGCCATCTGCTCGAACACCGCAAAGACTTCCTCCTGGTCCTGAGGAGGAACGGTGCGCTCGATCAGCGCCGTCAGCGCGTCGTCGTCGGGGTGGACGCCGGGCGGTAGCCAGAGCGCCGCGCCGGCGTAGTCGTTCACGCCGTAGGCCGTGCCGTGTTCGAAGGCCCTCCCCGCGAACGCCCGGACGAAGTCGGGGAAGTGGGCGCGATACTGCGCGGCGCCCGGGTAGCACCAGCGCAGCGCAGGGTCTGCGCGGAACGCCCGCACCAAAACGGAGACGACGCGTTCCACCTCCGACGCCTTCGCCGTTTTGACCGGCCATGCCGTCGTGATTCGCTCTTGGAGGCGCGTGGGCGCTCCGTCAAGCGGAGCGGGATGTCGCGCGGACTGGGTTCTGATCGTGTCGACAGCCATCAAGGTTTCCTCCTGTGTCGTTTCAGATGTGCAGCCGGTAGAACCGGAAGAAGGTGTTGTCGATGGGCAGGATCTCGGTGTGGCGGAATCCCGCCGCTTCGGCGTAGCCGCGCAGCGTGTCGGGGCGCATGACGGTGCCGGTCGCGGCCGAGGGTTTGTCGGCCATGCCCGACGGGAGGCAGTGGAACACGCTCCAACCGTACATAATGGCCTCCACTTCGCCGGCATTCGGGGTGAAGTGCTCGCAGACGCGCTCGTCCATCACGAGCACCGACCCGCGCTCCCCCGCCAGACGGCGCATCGTTTGCAGCACCCCCACCGGGTCGGACAGGTCGTGGACGCACTCGAACGCCGTCACCAGGTCGTACTCGCCCTCCACGCTGGCGTCCCCGGCGTCCCGGCAATGGATGCCGACCCGGTCCGCCAGGCCCTCGTCGCGCACGTTGGCTCGCGCCCGCTCCGCCGACGCCTCGTCCAGGTCGAAGCCGTCTACCCGGACGTGGCGGTAGCTCCGGGCGATGCCGATGCAGGACCAGCCCAGCCCGCAGCCGATGTCGGCCACACGGGCCGGCGGGTCCGGGGTCAGCAGGCGGGCGTGCACGTCGGGGATGGACGGGAGCCATTCCGCGCCGAGCTGCCTCAGGAACGCCGGGCGGTTGGTGTCCGCCTGCCCCTCGCGCAGGTCGGCGCCGTAGGCGCTGAACGGGACGCCCCCGCCGGTGCGGAACGCCTCCACGACCGCGTCGACGGGCCGCACGGCGCCCACCAGAAGGCGCGCGAAGCCCGCCAGGTAGCTCAGGCTGTCCCGGTCCGCCAGCACTTCCGCGTGCCCGGCGGGCAGCCGGAAGCGCCGGTCGGCCGGGCCCGCGGTCGGGTTCTCCGCATGCAGCACGCCCGTCACCGCCTGCTGCTCCAGCCACTCGCGCACGTACCGCTCCGCCGTTCCGGTCCGGGCCGCGAGTTCCCCGGACGTCATCGCGCCGGCACGGGCCAGGGCGCGGTACAGTCCCAGACGGTCGCCGAGGTAGATGCTGAAGATGTCGAAGGTGCCCGCCGTGGATTTCAGCACCCGCTCCACGAACGCGTCCCGCTCCCACTCCGCCTGCTCGATCAGGTTGCCCGTCGCGATCATCTCTGCGTCCCTCCCATGGCCGCCGCCGCGCTCCCGATGCCGGGAGCGGCGGGGCTTTCGTTTCGATGGGCACAGTATCGCAGGGCGGCGTTATCGGGACCGTTATCAAGTGGCAGACAAACGTGTTATCATAGGAAAAAATCCGGCGTAAGGAGGCGATAACCGTGGCACCGTCAGAGCAGCCTCCAGCAGATCCGTCGCTGGAAATCCGATTGTTCGGCCCCTTCGCCGTGCGCGTCGAGGGGCGCCCGCTCCCGCGCCTGCGCACGCGCAAGGGGCAGTGGCTTCTCGCCCTGCTCGTGCTGCGCTCGGGCCGCGAGGTGGATCGGGAATGGCTGGCGGCCACCCTGTGGCCCGAGAGTTCCGAGCAGCAGGCGTTCGCCAACCTGCGCCTGAGCCTGACGGACCTGCGCCACGCGCTGGGCCGGCAGGCAGGCCGCCTGACCTCGCCGTCGCCCCGCACGCTCTGTCTGGACCCGGCGGGCGCCGAGATCGACATGCTCGCCTTCGACGCGGCCCTCGCGCGCGGCGGCGACGTGGCGTCGCTGGAGCGGGCCGTCGCGCTCTACCGCGGCCCCCTGCTGGAGGGCTGCCTCGAAGAGTGGGTGCTCCAGGAGCGCGAGGCGCGCGGGCAGGCGTACCTGCAGGCGCTGGAGTCGCTGGCGTCACAGGCGATGGGGCGGGGCGACGCCGCGACCGCCGTGCGCCACCTGCGCGCCGCCGTCGCCGCAGACCCTCTGCGCGAATCGGCGCTGCGCGCCCTGATGCAGGCGCTGGCGCGCGGGGGCAGCTACGCCGCCGCCGTGATGGCCTACCGCCACTACCGGGACTTCCTGCGCCGCGAGATGGCCGCGGAGCCCGACCCGGAGACGCGCGCCGTGTTCCGGCAGATCCGCACCGACGCCCGCCGACGCGCGCAGACAACGGCGGCCCCGGCCGTCCCGCCCGAAGAACGCGGCGCGTCACCGCCCCTCCCGGAAACCGCCGCGGCCGCCCAGGCGCCCCTGCCGGCGCGCGAACCGGCCCGCCCGATCCCGTCCGGCAATCTGCCGCACCAGCGGACCTCCTTCATCGGGCGGCAGCCGCAGATCGAGGCGGTGCGCGCGGCGCTCCTCCCGCCGTGGGGCGATGCCGATCTTCCCGTCGGGCCCGGACAGGCACGACTGGTGACGCTCACGGGGGCGGGCGGCTCCGGCAAGACGCGGCTGGCGCTGCGCGTCGCCGAAGGCCTCCGTGAGGCGTACACCGGCGGCGTCTGGCTGGTCGAACTCGCCCCGCTGCTCGATCCCGCGCTCGTGCCCCAGGGGGTCGCCGCCGCGTTAGGGGTCCACGAACAGCCCGAGCGCGCCCTCGCGGAGACGCTGGAGGAGTACCTGGGACCTCGCTCGCTCCTTCTGGTGCTGGACAACTGTGAGCACGTTCTGGAGGCCTCCGCGCGGCTCGCGGACCGGCTCCTGCAATCCTGCCCCGGCCTGCGCATCCTGGCGACCAGCCGCGAGCGGCTCCGCCTTTCCGGCGAGTTCGAGTACCGGGTCCCCGCGCTCGGATCGCCGGCGGACTCGGAAACGCTCTCCGTCGAGGAGGCGCTGGCGCACGAGGCCGTCCAGCTTTTCGCGGAGCGGGCCGTCTTTTCGCGGCCGGATTTCGCGGTGACGAAGGAAAACCTGCCCGCCGTGGCCCTGGTGTGCCGGCGGCTGGACGGCAGCCCGCTCGCCATCGAGCTGGCGGCCGCGCGCACGCGGGTCCTGACGGTGGAACAGCTCGCCCGCCGCCTGGACGACCGCTTCCGGCTGCTCACCGACGGCAGCCGCGCCGCGCTGCCCCGGCAGCAGACGCTGCGGGCCGCCATCGACTGGAGCTACGACCTGCTCGACGAACCGGAACGGGCGCTCCTGCGCCGCCTGAGCGTCTTCGCGGGCGGGTGTTCCCTGGAGGCGGCCGAGTCCGTCTGCGCCGGCGAGGGGATCGAGGAATGGGAGGTGTTGGAACGGCTGTCGAGCCTGGTCGAGAAGTCGCTGGTCGTCGCGGAGGACCGGGGCGGGGCGGACGGGATGCGCTATCATCTCCTGGAAACGGTGCGACAGTACGGACAGGAGCGGCTGGCCGAAACGGGCGAGGCCACGCGCGTGCGAAAGCGGCACGTGGAGCGGTCGCTGTGGCTGGCCGAACAGGCGGACGGCAAGATCTGGGACGAGGACGGCCCCGTCTGGATGGGGCGCCTGGATTCGGAACACGACAACCTCCGCGCCGCCCTGGAGTACAGCCGCGACATCGGGGACGAGTGCGAATCCGGGATGCGCCTGGCCGGTGCGCTCGCCCAATTCTGGTACATGCGCGGCCACTGGAGCGAGGGGCGGGACTGGGTGGAGACGATGCTCCGGCAAGGGCACGAGCGGGCCTCGTTCGGTCGGGCGAAGGCGCTCCTCGGGGCGGGGATCCTGGCCTGGGACCAAGACGACTACCGTAACGCCCGGCCCTATCTGGAGCAGAGCCGGGCCCTGTGGCGGCAGATCGGCGACAGCCCGGGCTACGCCGAAACGGTCCTCGTGCTGGGCTGTGTTCTCGGAACTCTGGGCGAGTACGCGGAAGGGAAACGGCTGCTGGACGAAGCCCTGGAGTACAGCCGGCGCACGGGTTCCGAGAGTGGAACGGTGTTCTGCCTCGCCTATCTCGCGCGTAACGCCTTCGAGCAGGAAGACTATGCCACGGCCCGTTCCCTCAGCCGGGAGTGCCTGGCGCTGTCGCAAGAGATCGAGCACCGGTGGGGGAGCGCCTTCGCCCTGATGATCCTCGGCTCGGTGGCGGGGAAAGAGCGAGACTTCGACCGGGCCATCGGACTCTGTCAGGAGAGCCTGGCGCTGTCGCAGGAACTGGGCAACCGGCGCGGTCAGGCGCGCTGCCGGCTGGTGCTCGGCCTGATCGCCTGCCGACGGGAACGGTTCGAAGAAGCGACCCGGCATTTCCGGGAATGCCGGAGCGACTTCCAGGACCTGGGGGATAAAGAGGGGATCTGCTACACCCTGGAAGGCATGGCCCTGATGTCGGCCCTTTCGGGGTTCCCGGAGCGGGCCATACGCCTGCAGGCGACGGCGCAGGGGCTGCGCGCCGCCATCGGCATCCCGCTGCCTCCCTCCAGCCGTACCATGATGGAGAGCTGGCTCGCGGGCGCGCAGGCTCAGCTGGACGTCCGGTCCTTCTCCGAAGTGTGGGCCGAAGGGCTCCGCACCGACGGCGGCCGGGCGATGCGGACCGTATTCGAGGATGTTTCGTGACCGACGGTCTGCCGGGAACCGGGACGCCGATACCGTCGGGGAGACACGATCGAGATCGATAGCATTGGGCCGCCGCGGGCCACGCACGGCGGTAGGCTGCCACTTTCCTTCTGCGCGCGACGGCGTTAGCGTGGCCCGGAAACGCACGCGAGCGAGGCCCGACAGCGACGGAAGAGCGACTTCGGTTGCTGTCGGGCCCCGGAATCGGATAGTAATTACTCTCCTTTTACACCAATGCCCGCAGTCTCAAACGCGGATGTGAGCTATCTCACACCCGAGTTGCCAAGCGGGCTCTTGACAACGAGGCGACCGGGCGGTATAGTTGATTGACCAGTCAATCAACTATACCATGACACGACGAAACGACGAGGAATTTGAGGAGCGGCGGCAGCGTATCATCGACGCGGCGCTCCACGTGTTCGCCGGCAAGGGGTTCGAGCGGGCGACGAACAAGGAGGTCGCGCAGGCGGCCGGGATCGCCTCGCCGGGCCTGATCTATCACTATTTCAAGGATAAAGCGGACCTGTTCCGCCAGGTCGTCGAGCAGCGCGTGCCGCTGTTACAGCTTCTCGCCCATCCCGAAGAGCTGATGGCGCTGCCGCCGGAAGAGGCGCTGACCCGTTTCGGCCGCGCGTATCTGCGGATCTCGGAGAACCGCGAGGCGGTCGCCTTCATGAAGCTGGTGGTGGGGGAGGCGGTCCGGCGTCCCGCGGTCGCCCGCCTTCTCGACGAGATCGGGCCGAGCCGTGCGTTCCGGTTCCTCGTTCTCTACCTGGAACGCCAGATGGACGCGGGCGTGCTGCGGCGTGTAGACCCCGCGGGCGCGGCACGCTCGTTCTTCGGGCCGCTGATCGTGTTCCTGGTCACGCGCGAGGTGCTGCAGCACCCGGACGCGACCCGGGCGGATCCGGAGGCCGTGCTCGCGACCAGCCTGGACATCTTCCTGCGCGGTATGCGGCCCGACCCCTGAACGTTTCGGAACGGAGGTTGACGTGATGAAGCATGCTAATCCTCGCCTTCTCGTACCGCTCGCCCTCATCGCGGTCCTCGGCACCGGCGGTTATGTGGTGGAAGCCCGCCGCGCCGAGGCCCGCAGCACGCTGTCCGGCTTCTGGGAAAGCCAGCCCTCGGCCGTCGCGTCCCGCGTCGGCGGGCGCGTGGTAAAGGTTCTCGTTCAGGAGGGGGAGGAGGTCCGCACCGGCCAGAACCTGGTGATCCTGGAGACCGATGCCGAGCGCGCACGTTCGCAGGCGCAGGACGCGCTTGCCGAGCAGGCTCGGCAGCAGCTCCGCGAGACGCAGCGTGGTCCGCGGGCGGAAGAGATCCGCCGCCAGGCCGCCGTGGTCGCGGAATCGGAGGCCGCGCGGGACCGGCTCGTGAACGGGGCGCGGCCCGAAGAGATCGCGCAGGCGCGGGCCCGGCTCCGGCAGACCGAGGCCGTCTACCGGCGCGTCCGTGCGGGCGCGCGGCCGGAAGAGGTCGCGCAGGCGCGGGCGGCGGAGCGGGAGGCCCGGGCGCGCCTCGACCAGGCCAGCCGCGGGCTGACGGCGGAGGAGCGGGCGCAGGTGCGTGCGCGACGGGATGCGGCCGCGGCCGTGGCGACGCTGGCGCGCGGGGAACGGGTCCGCGCGGACAGTCTGCTCGCCGAGGGAGCGATCAGCCGCCAGGAACGGGACCGGGCCCAGGCGGAGCAGGCGGCCGCGACGGCGCGCCTCCAGGAAGCAGAGGAGGCGCTGCGGCGGGCAGAGGCCGGCACCCCGGCCGAGGAGCTGGAGGCGGCGCGGCAGGCGCACCGGCAGGCGCGGGCGGCGCTCGACCTGGTCCTGGCGGGTGCGCGGTCCGAGGACATCGCGGCGGCGCGATCCGAAGTCGACGCGGCCCGCGAGGCGGTGCGCCTGCTGGAACGGGGAACGCGGTCCGAGGACCTGCGGGCGGCCGAGGCGCGGGTGCGCCAGGCGCGTGCGGCGCTGGACGCGCTGCGCGCGGGCAGCCGCACCGAGCAGATAGCGCAGGCCCGGGCGGCCGAGCGCGCCGCGAACGCCCTCGCCCGGAGCAGCCGCCAGAACGTGCGGGAGGGCGTCGTCGTCGCCCCCGGCCTGGCGACCGTGGAGCGCGTGCTCGTCGCCGTCGGCGACCTCGTGTCGCCCGGAGCGCCCGTCGTGCGGCTCGCCGACCCCTCGGACCTGTGGCTGCGCGTGTACGTGCCCGAGCGCGACCTCGCGAACGTTTCCGTCGGCGGTCCCGCGAGGGTGCGGGTGGACGGTATCGCGGAGCCCGTCGCGGCCGTAGTCGAGACCGTCGCCACCCGGGGCGAATGGACCCCCGCGAACCTGCAGACCCCGGAGGAGCGCGGCAAGCAGGTCTTCGCGGTGCGCCTGCGCCTCCGGCGGCCCGACCCGCGCGTCAAGGCCGGCATGTACGCGACCGTGCTGAGGCTCGGGCGACCGTGAACGCCATCGACCTGCACGGCCTGACGCGGCGCTTCGGCGACTTCACGGCGGTCGACGCGCTCACGTTCTCCGTGCCGAAGGGCGCGATCTTCGGGTTCCTCGGTCCGAACGGGAGCGGCAAGAGCACCTGCATCCGCATGCTCTGCGGCCTGCTGCTCCCGACGTCCGGCACGGCGACGGTCAACGGCCACGACATCGTGGGCGAGGCCGAAGCCGTCAAGCGGTCCATCGGGTACATGAACCAGGCGTTCAGTCTGTACCGCGACCTGACCGTGGAGGAGAACCTGGCGTTCTTCGGCGGGGTCTACGGGCTGACCGGCGAGGCGCTGCGGCGGCGCAAGGCAGAGGTCATCGACCTGGTCGGCATCGGGGACTACCGCGGCCGGCGGAGCGGCCTGCTGTCCGGAGGCTGGAAGCAGCGCCTGGCGCTGGCCGCCGCGCTGATCCACGAACCGGACCTGCTGTTCCTGGACGAACCTACGGCCGGGATCGACCCCGTCGCCCGCCGCGACCTGTGGGACCTCCTGTTCGCCCTGGCGGGGCAGAACAAAACGCTGTTCGTGACGACGCACTACATGGACGAAGCCGAGCGGTGCAGCGAGATCGGCTACATCTACCTGTCCCGCCTCATGGTGCAGGGGACCCCCGCCCACCTGAAAGCGCTCCCCGAGGTGTCGCCGTCCGGCACGCGCCGGATCGCGGTCGCCGCGCCCTTGCCGGCGCGGGCGCTCCAGGCACTGCGGGGCAAACCGTGGGCCCTGGACGCCACCCTCGTCGAGTCGGAGGTGCACCTGCTCCTGCCCCGCGAGACCGGCGACGGCGAGATAGTCCGCGCCCTGGAGGCGGTCGGACTACCGCCGGCAGGCGTCCGCCCGATCGATCCGTCCCTCGAGGACGTGTTCGTCACCCTGACCCGGAGCCTGGCGAAACGATGAAGGCCGCGCTGCGCGGATTCTGGAGCGTCACGGCCAAGGAGGTACTCCACCTGCGGCGGGACACGGCGACCCTGGTCATCGCGCTGGCGATCCCGATCCTCCAGCTCACCCTGTTCGGCTTCGCGATCGACTTCGACATCCGCCACATCCGCACCATCGTGATCGACCTGGACCGCAGCCGCGAAAGCCGCGCCTACGTCGACCGGATCCGCGCCACGCAGTACATCGACGTGATCGGCTACGGCGCGAGCCCGGAGGAGGCCGAACACGTCCTGCGCCGGGGCGAGGCACGGGTCGCCGTCATCATCGGGCCGGACTTCGCGCGCCGCAGCGGCGTGCCCGGGGACGCCCCCGCCGTGCGGGTCCTGATCGACGGCTCGGACAATCAGGTTGCCACGCGCGCCCGCCTCGCCTTCCTGTCGCCCCCGGGCACGGAAGCGCCCGCCCCGGGCGCCGTGGAGGCACGCGTCAACGTGCTGTTCAACCCGGAGATGCGGACCGAAACGTTCCTGATCCCCGGCCTGATCGGGGTCATCCTCCAGCTCGTCACGGTTTCGCTCACCAGTTTCAGCCTGGTGCGCGAGCGCGAGCAGGGCACGCTGGAGCAGCTGATGGTCAGCCCGGTCGGCCGGCTCGGCCTGATGCTCGGCAAGCTGACGCCGTACGCCGGCCTCGCCCTGTGCGAGATGGCCGCGGTCCTGATCCTGGGCCGACTGGTCTTCGACGTGCGCGTCGCCGGCAGCGTCGTGCTGCTCCTCCTGCTCTCGCTCCCCTTCATCGCGGCGGCGCTGTCACTGGGCCTCCTGATCAGCACCCTCGCGCAGAACCAGGCGCAGGCGCTCCAGATGACGCTGCTCATCACGCTCCCCTCGATCCTGATGTCGGGCTTCGTCTTCCCGCGGGAGACGATGCCGGGCCCGCTCTTCCTGGCCGCGCACGCGATGCCCGTCACGTTCTTTCTGGACATCCTGCGGGGGGTCGTGGTTCGTGGCGCGGGGCTCGCGGACCTGTGGCCGAGCGTGCTGGCGCTGCTGGGGATCACCGCCGTCCTGCTGACGCTCGCGACCGCCCGCTTCCGAAAGAGCGCGGCATGAATCGTGCTCCCTTGCTACACGGGGGCGGATGTGCTATACTCCCGCCAGAATTAGCGAGAAGGGCAGGACTGCTGCGCTGCCCGGGGGGATGGAGGCACACGATGAGCAGGTTTCGTCCGCCGCTGATACACGCCATTCGTTCTCAAACGCCGTCCCGGACCGCACGACACCGGGCGCCCGTCCCGGCCGCGCTGCGCGACGAAGGCGGCGACGCGAACGGCCCGCGCCAGCCGACCGCCCCTCACGACGCTCCCCTGACGCGGCGCGAAATCCAGGTACTCCGGCTCGTGTGCGAGGGCCGCTCCAACCAGGAGGTGGCGGACCAGCTCTTCCTGAGCAAGCGCACGGTCGATTTCCACCTGAAGAACGTCTACACCAAACTGGGCGTGAACAAGCGCGTTCAGGCGCTGCACGTCGCGACCCGCCGCGGCTTGATCTCCCTGGGAAACCTCGGCACCCAGGTCTGAGCCGGTCGGCCCGTGAGCGTCGTGTTTGACAGGCGCCGCTCCGGGCCCCTATAATCCGTCGTGATGGACGCTGACGAGGGAGCCGCCACCGGGACCGTGCCGCGCCGGAGCTTACTGCGACGCGCCCTCCTCGCCCTGGGCTTTTTCGTCCTTTCGGTGTCCGCCGGGGGCGCCGTCGTCGGCACGTTCGGGACCTGGACCTACCACTGGCGCGCCTTCGAAGTCCAGGTGGGCGTCGGGCCCGCGCTGCGGGGTCAGACCCGGTTGATCTTCACGCCGCTGGGCGAAGTCCACGCCCCGACCCATCCGACGCCGGTCGCCCTCAAAGTCAGCCTCCGCGGCATCGCGTTCGACGAGATGAAGCGGCTGGTCATCGAGCCGCCGCCGCGCCCGGAACTGGAACGCGACTTTCGACAGGCGCTCCTGCGAAGCGGGCGCGATTTTTTCCTGAGGCAGATCGCGCTCGGGGCGGCCGGCGCGCTTCTGGTCCCGCTCCTGCTGCGCGTCTGGCGGGCGCGCTATTGGTTCGCGGCGGCCGCGTGCGGCGGCGGATTCGCGGCCCTGGTGCTCTGGGGCACGCTGCACACGTTCGAGCCGCGCGCCTTCCGCAGCCCCACGTATACCGGTTCGCTCCAGCAGGCGCAGTGGATCATCACGCTGGTGGGGGACGCCGCCACCAACCGGGAGGCGCTGGGGAGCAAGCTGCGCAACGTGGCCGGCAACCTGAGCGTCCTGTACGGCCGCATCAACGCCGGCGGCGAGCCGAGCGAGAACGGCGACACCCTGCGGGTGCTGCACATCTCCGACATCCACAACAACCCCGCCGCCGTCGATTTCGTCCGCGACCTCACCGACCGCATTCCCGTCGATCTGGTGCTCGACACCGGCGACCTGACCGACTTCGGCACGCCCCTGGAGAACCAGCTCTCGCGCGGCCTGACGCGGCTCAACGTTCCGTACGTGTTCGTGGCGGGTAACCACGATTCCGAGGCGACGGTCCGGGCGCTGCGGGCGAGTCCCGGCGTGGTGGTCCTGGACGGCGGCGGCGGGCCGGTCACGGTCGCCGGGCTGTCGCTCCTGGGCGCGCCGGACCCCAGTTCCGCCCGCCCGGGGGCAGGGAGCGTGAACACGGGACCCGAAGCCCTGCGCGCTTCGGGGGAGGCGCTGCTCGCCCGCTACCGGAGCGCCGCCGTCGCCCCCGACATCGTGTGCGTCCACAACCCCCGGCAGGCCGAGCCGCTCCTGGGCGTTGCCCGCCTCGTGTTGTGCGGCCACATGCACGCCGCCTCCATCACCGAGGAGCGCGGCACCGTCGTCTGCAACGCGGGCACCACGGGCGCGGCGGGCGCCCGCTACTTCGACAAGCCGGGCGGCGTCCCGTTCTCCGCCGCGCTGCTGCACTTCACGCGCGGCCCGTCGCCGCGCCTCCTGTTCATCGACCAGGTGGTCCTCGACGGCTCGCTCCGCCAGTACTCCATCACCCGCCGCACTTTCGACGCGCCCGCACCCTCCACAAATACCGACGCGGCCGCGCTCCCGGTGAGCGCGGCCGCGTCGGGACCACCCACGCCCCGCTGATCCGGGGCTACTTCTTCGGCACGAACTTGAGGGCGGCGGAGTTCATGCAGTAGCGCAGGCCCGTCGGCCTGGGGCCGTCGTCGAAGACGTGCCCGAGGTGCGCGTCGCACCGCGCGCACAGCACCTCGGTACGCGTCATGAACATGCTCCGGTCCACCTCGGTGTGCACGTTCTCGCGCGCGATCGGCTGGTAGAAGCTGGGCCAGCCCGTTCCCGAGTCGTACTTGGCGTCCGACGAGAACAGCGGCAGCCCGCAGCAGACGCATTCGTACGTCCCCGTGCGCTTGGTGGCGTGGTACGCGTTCAGGAACGGGGGCTCGGTGCCCTTCTGGCGCGTCACGCGGAACTGCATCGTGCTGAGCTGCTTGCGCCATTCGCGGTCGGTCTTCACGACCTTGGGGCCGATCTTGGCTTGCGTCTCGCCGGCGGCGGACGCGGACGCGTCGGCCGGTTTTCCGGGGGCGGCATCCTGCGCCCGGACGGCAAACGTGGCGGCCACGCCGAAGGCGGCCAGAGACGCCAGCGCCAGCACGCCCCGATGTAGTTTCTTCATGCTTTTTCTCGCCTCCGTCGTGTCAGTTTCCGGGCGCCGCGCCGGCGACCGGCGCGCGCAGGGTCAGGTTCGTGCCGCCGCCGTCGGCCACGGTGTAGGGCGCGCGGAACCGCAGGGTCTTGAGTTTGCAGACCGTTTCGGCCTCCGAACAGTAGAAGACCGTGGCCGTGACGAGCGCCGCGCCCGAAGTGCCGACCGCGCCGCTCGTGAACGGGAGGCGGAGCGGGAGGGTGAACTCGCTGGAGGGGACGGTGTTGCGGGCGAGTGCGAGCCCCTGGCCCTCGACGCGCGCCTCGACGCGCTGCGGCGACCCGGGGTTCAGCTTGTGCCGCGCCGGCAGAACCACGTCCAGCACCAGCTCGCCGCGCGCGTTCGGCGCGAGCGTCGCGGCGGGGAGCGTGATCGTGTCTTTGCCCGCCGCTATGGGGCGCACGGGCCGCTCGGGTTCGGCCGGAAGCGCGGCGGGCAGGTTCTTCAGAGCGAGCGTCGTGGCGGTTCTGGTCGCGACATCCACGACGCGGACGCGGTGGTTGTTCGTGTCGGCCACGTAGAGCTTACCGCCCGCATGGCTCAGGCCGCCGGGCTCATAGAACTGCGCCTGCTTGCCGTCCCGGCTGCCCTGCCCGCCGCCGAGCCACGTCTGCGTCCTGCCGGTCGCCGGTTCGATGGTCTTGATCTTGTGGTTATAGGTGTCGGCGACGTACAGGACGCCGTTCACGTACTCCACGCCCAGCGGGTGCTGGAGCCGCACCGAAAGCCCGGTCCCGTCCCGGTCGCCGAAGTCGAACAGGTCGCCCCCCGCCAGCGTCCGCACTTTGTCGCCGGTTTGGGGCAGGTCCACCGCCCGTATCGCGCTGATCTCGCTGTCGGCGATGAAGAGCGTCTTCCCGTCCGTCGCCAGCCCCGACGGCTGCGCGAAGGCGGCCGCCGCACGGCTGCCGTCGGTGCGCGCCTCCCGACCCGATCCGGCGAACACACCCACACGTCCGGAGGAAAGGTCCATCGCCCAGATCTGGTGCGGCCCGGCCATGGCGATGTAGAGCGTGTCGCCCAGGAGGAGCAGGTCCCAGGGCGACGCCAGCGCGGCGCGGGTCCCCCGGCCTCCCGTGCTGCGCCACGGCGCCTGCCGCCCCGTCCCGGCGATCGTCTTCACGATGCCCGTCTTCAGGTCCAGCGCGCGGATGGAATGGTTGTTGGTGTCGGCGACGAGCAGCGTGGGCGCCCCGTCCGGCCCTTTCCGGAGCGCCATGCCCTGCGGGTTCCGGAAGGTCGCGCGGTCGAACGGGCCATCTTCCAGGCCCGCCACGCCCGTCCCGGCGACCGCATGGACGTTCCCCTCCAGGTCGGCGATCACGATGCGGTTGTGGTTCGAGTCCGCCACGAACAACCGCCCGAGGGCCGCGTCGGCGAGCACCTTGCCGGGGTACCAGAGCGGCGTCGCGGGCGTTTTGGCCGCCTCCAGCGCGAACCGCACCGGCGTCGCGTTCAGCTTACCTGCGGCACGGAACTCGCGGGCGACCTTGCCGATGGTCTGGTCGAGCACGTTGTAGTTGCCCTCGCCCGATACCGCGCCGACCACGTTGCCGGCCGGGTCGATCAGCACGAACGTCGGCCACGCGTTGACGCCATACGCCTGCCACATCTTCATGCCCACGTCGTTCAGGATCGGGTGCTCGATGTTGTAGCGGAGCAAAGCGTTCTTGATGTTGGGCGTCTCGTCCTCGTTGTCGAACTTGGCCGAATGCACGCCGATGACGACCAGCTCTTTGGCGTACTTGCGCTCCAGCCGCTTGAGGTCCGGCAGGATGTGCATGCAGTTGATGCACCCGTAGGTCCAGAAGTCCAGCAGAACCAAATGTCCCTTCAGCCCCCGGAGCGACAGCGGCCTGCCACCGGTGTTCAGCCACACCGACGGGTCCTGCGGGAACTCCGGGGCGGGCGGCCCGCCCGACGGCGACTGCGCCGATGCGGGCGATCCGGCGGAAAGCAGGGTGGCAGCCAGCGGCGGCGAGAGCAGGGAGAGCGCCAGCGTCAACCGCTGGCGGCGCATGCGCGTGAAGGAGTCGGATTCCATGTCCCTTATAACGACCAGGCGAGGGCGCGAGTTCCCGGGCGGGCCGGGAGTGACGGGAAGCGCTATAATGAAGGCATGTGGGCGTGGGACGGATTCGTGGAGGCCGCGGCGCGGCGGGCCCGGAAACGAGAGCGCGAGGCGCTGTACGAGCGGCTCTCGGACGCCATCATAGGCGGCGACCGTGACGCCGTCGTTGCCTTTCTGGACGCGGGCGCGGAACCCGGCGGGGCGAAGGCGGAAAACGGGATGACCATGCTGATGTACGCGGCCTACGGCGGGCGCGCCGAGGCGGCCCGCCTGCTGCTGGGTCGGGGGGCGGACCCCAACGCCGCCACGGCAAGCGGATTAACCGCGCTGATGTACGCCCAGCAGAGCTTCGACGGGCACCCGGACGCGGTACGGGTGCTGCTGGAGCATGGCGCCGACCCAAACGCCGCGACCGACGACGGCTGGACGGCACTGATGATGGCCGCGACTTCGGATTCCCACCTCGAAGCCGCCCGCGCTCTGCTCGACGGTGGCGCGGGCGTGAACCGACGGGATTCCTGCGACGCGCGGCGTCTGACCTCCGGCATGACCGCGCTCATGTGGGCGGCTTCGCTGGGGTGCGGGCGCACCGTCGCTCTGCTCGTGGAGCGGGGCGCGGACGTGGACCTCGTGGACGGCGAAGGATTAACAGCACTGGACATGGCACTCCGGGGCCTTGGCAATCCCCGCGAAAACATCATCAACGTGCTCCGGCGCGGGGGTGCGGTCTGAGCTTGGCACCGCGCCGGGAGCGCGGTGCACGGCCCAGCGCACCCGCCGGCTACTCCTGATCGTCCGTCGCGCGCCGCCGGTACAATGATACGGGAATAACGCTCATGGGAGCGAGCGGCGAAAAAGCCTGCGGCAGGTACCGGCGCACCATTCGGGCGTCTCCGCCGCCGGTCGAAAGGACAAGGTTCGACGATGCAACAGCGGCCCGCGAAGCGCGGAGGCTCACCTCTTCTTCTGATTCTGGCGGTGCTGCTCCTGGTCGGCATGCTCGCCGTCGTCAACCGGATGAGCCGGCAGAACGCGACCACGTACGAGGCCCACGACCACAACCGCGACGGCAGACCCGATCACGGAGCCGACGCGCACCGCTAACGGGCTTCCTTCCGGAGTCGGTGAGCGCCGAGCAGAGGGCATGTCTACTCCGAGCGTTTTCGGAGGCGCGCCAGCAGTTCGTCGCGGCGGTGCTGGTACTCGTCGCGTGCTCGCCGGTACCCGCCCGCCTTCGAGAGTGCACTGGCGGTTGCCGCGATGACGCCGCCGATACCGACGACGCCGAACAGGAGGAAGAACGAGGGCGCTTCGTGGGATCTCGCCATCGAGATCCAGAAGATCAGGAAGCCGATTGCGAGCAACCCCATCACGATAGTGCCCGCGTCCGCCAGTTCGCCCTCGGGGTAGCTGGTGCCGTGTTTGCCGTGCGTCGCGTACCGCTCGCGCTCGATGAGCCACTCCCGATCCAGCCGCTCCAGTTCGTTCTGTAGCTGGAGCCGCTGCAGTTCGCCCCGTAGCGCGGCGACCTCCGCGCCGCCCGGCTCCGGAACGGTCAGAACTCGCTCTTTGGCGCGGGCGAACTCCTCCTCGTTGAGCACGCCGCTGGCGCGGAGTTCCTGGAGCTGCCGGATCTGCTCGGCCTGCCCGCGCGGAGCCTGTGCCTCGGCGTGGCGCGCCTCCGCCTCCGCCCGCCGCGCCTCGGCTTCGGCCAGGCGGGTCGAGCTGTCGAGCCGCTCCCGGGCCGCTTCCAGGGCTGCCCGCTGCTTCTCCTCGGCCCGTTGCGCCCGTACCTGCTCCAGCAGGCGCACGGCTTCGGCGGGGCTGACATCCAGCCCTTCGGCCACATCCGCGACCGAGGGCAGCGCGTCGACGCCTTCGCGCTCGCTACGCTCCCGCGACCACAGAGCCACCACGGCCCGCATCTCCTCGGGCGTCACGCGTTGGGCCCGGAGCGCTTGTTGCGTCTCGAGCTGCTGCTGCTGCTGGTTCATGATCTCCCGGGCCGAGCGAGGAAAACGCGGGCGCGGCCTGTGACGGCACGATTCCCGAGAAGGGTGCCGGAATCCTGCATCGCGACGGGGGCGAGCAGGTAAGCGGCGCCCTTCGTCGAAATGGTAGGCTATGCGGCTCTCGTT
>CADCTO010000002.1 GCA_902805585.1 uncultured Armatimonadota bacterium
GCTCGTGCGTACCGTCATTCCTTGCTCGTTGCCGCCGGAACGGATGTCCCCGATCATCCGAGAGCGGCCGGCGTGTAGTATTTTCGGTAGGATCTACCCCGTCTTCGGTCAGTGAAGCGCCCTGCGCGGAAAGACGGGCTTTACCATCGAGTCCATGTCGCGGGACCGGTTCGACCATCAGGTTCCTGTACAGGTCGGGGACATTGCCCGCCGGAACGGGACCGGGAAGGGTCCTGAGGCGCGTCAAGGCGGAGGGCGGGGCTGCCGCGGCCCGCCTCCGCGTCCGTCCCTGGTTCAAGACGGTTTTTGATCACTATGACCACCGAACATGCTGGCAGGGTGTTTCTCCTGCGCTGGGACGGGCCGCTCGACGGCTCCGGCCCCACTCCCTCGCAGGTCGCCGCGAGCGCGGTCTGTGCCGGTGCGCGCTTTCTGTTGCTGGATCTGTTGCGCGTCCCGTTCGCCGACAGCGGCGGGCTTCGCTGGCTGCTGGCGCTTACGAGCGAATCGGCGGCGGCGGGCATCGGGCTGCGCATCGCCGTGCGCCCCGGGGGCAAAGTGCGGCGCAATCTCGAACTGCTCCGGGCGGGACTGGAGCTTCACGAATCGGTCGCCCGTGCCTGGAAGGCGCCCCTGCGGGCCGCCCGGCGGGGGCCTGAGTAATCCGGGATCGGGTGTCGCCCGAAGCCCTGTCGCCGCCGAATGGAGCCGATGATAAACACACCGCATCCCCTGAACGCCAGACCGGAATGCCTGGAGCCACGCATCCGGGAGTACGCCAGGACGCGCCACCCGCGCCTGCGCGAGCAGGTCATCCTCGACTGCCAGCCCATGGTCCGCTTCCTGGCCCACCGGTTCCAGAACGCCGGGGAGCCGCTCGAGGACCTCGTCCAGGTCGGCAACATCGGCCTGATCAACGCCCTGGACCGCTTCGCCCCCGAGAGGGGCCTGCGCTTCAGCAGCTACGCCTACCCGTCGATCCTGGGCGAGCTGAAGCGCTACTTCCGGGACAAGGCGCTCCCCCTGAAGGCGCCGCGCGCGATCTCGGACCTGCTCCTGTTGGCGCGGCGCACCTCGGAGGAGATGACGGCCCAGCGGGGACACGCCCCGACGGTGCCCGAACTGGCCCGCCGCCTCGGCGTGGCCGAAGAAGCGCTGCTGGAGGCGCTCGAGTATTCCCGGGTGATGTACCCCCACTCGCTGGAATCGCCTCAGGAAGCTTCGGAGCAGACGTCGACGCTCGGAGACACGCTGGGCGCCGAGGACGCGGCGCTCCGGGACATGGTCGGGGGAGGGCGCCTGCATGAGGCGCTCGAATCCCTGCGCCCGCGCGAGCGCGAGGTCGTCCAGCTGCGCTTCCTCGAGACGATGAGCCAGGCGGCGACCGCCGAGCGGCTGGGCGTCTCGCAGATGCAGGTCTCGCGCCTTCAGCGGCGGGCGCTCCATCGCCTGCGCGAGACGCTGGGCGTCTGCGAGCGGGGCGGAGACGCCCCGAAGCCGCTTTGCTGCCCGGCGCCGCCAACTGCCTGAGCTGTCTTCGCGCGCCGCTTCACACCCGTCCATTTTCATCGGCAGAATGCGGCAGGCATCCCCTTCACGCGTCGCCGCGCTGTCCCGCGCCCGATGTTTAGCCACAAAGCGGCGCGGCTACAAGTGGGGGGAACAGGAGACTGCCTGATGGACCGCAGCGAGTTCGTTTTCCGGCCCGAAAAGGGGATGCGCCTTTCCGACTTCCCGACCGACTCCATCGGGGAGTTCGCCGGTGAGCAGGAGGCGCAGGAGCGCATGCGGGAGGACGCGGAGGCGCTGGCCAGGCACCAGGACATCCTGATGGCCCACGAGACCCACGGCCTCCTGGTCCTCCTCCAGGGGATGGACGCCGGAGGCAAAGACGAGGCGATCCGGCACGTGCTGTCGGCGACGAACCCGCAGGGGTGCCGGGCCGTGGCGTTCAAGGCGCCCACGCCCGAGGAGGTGGCGCACGGCTTCCTGTGGCGGGCCATGGCCGCCACTCCGGCGCGCGGGCAGATCGTGGTCTTCAACCGGTCCTACTACGAACAGGTGGTCACCGAGCGGGTGCACCCCGCGCAGATCGAGCGACGTGGCCTGCCCTCGCACCTGACCGGGGAACAGATCTGGGAGTCGCGCTACCGGCAGATCAACGATTTCGAGCGCTACCTTTCCGAGAACAACATCCACGTCCTCAAGTTCTTCCTGCACCTTTCCCGCGAGGAGCAGCGGCGGCGGCTGATCGAGCGCATCGACCGTCCCGACAAGCGGTGGATGTTCTCGACGAGCGACATCGAGGAGCGCGCGCACTGGAGCGCGTACATGAGCGCCTATGAGCGGGCGTTCCACCACACCAGCACCGAGCACGCGCCCTGGCACGTCATCCCGGCCGGCCAGCGCTGGTTCGGCCGGGCGGCGGTCGCCTCGGTGATCCTGGCCGCGCTGAAATCCCTGCACGGCGGCTACCCCCGTCCGAGCGCGGCGGAGAAAGAGGAGATGGAGCGGGCGCGGGAGCAGCTGGAGGGGGAAGGGCCCGCGGGGTAGGCGGATTCACCCGGACCGGGATCAACCGGGTTCATGCTCCTCGCGGGGGCGTGATCCTCATAGCGGGCCGCTGTCGTACGCCACCCGCGCCGCGCCGGGCGCACGCTCGTCGTGGGTCAACAGCTGGAACCGTACCGACGCTGCGGCACCGCTTTCCGGCGCGCCGTCCTCGACGGACACCACCCCGACGTTCAGCCCGTTGAAGGGATTGGACTGGTCCGGGCCCGCGCACGACAGGCGTTCCACCGCTATCCGCTCGGCGCCGTGGCGCACGTGACCCATGGTGAACGCCAGGCGCCGCGCGATCCGCTCCTTCCAGTCCCGGACGGCGTTGGTGACGGGGCTCGAAACGAACTGGTACGCCTGCTCCCCTGTGGGCCACCGCAGGGATACCGCCGCGCCCTGATGCACGTCGCCCGACAGCAGTACGAGTTTCTGGTCCGGCGCGGCGTGTCGCCGGTGCGCCCGCAGGACTTCCAGGAGCCGGTCGAGGGCCCGCCGGTTTCGGGCCGCGTTCCAGCGGCCGGCGAAGATCATGCCCTGTCCGGGTACGCGCTCGCCCAGCCTGACCACCCGGTCGGGCTGATACACGAGCGGCACCGTCAGCACCACGAAAACCACCGGGCGGGACCGCTGGTCGCGCAGGAACGCGCTCAGAGCGGCCAGTTGATCCTCGCCGTAGACGCGGGCGTGGCGTCCCTCGGCGGCCCGCTGGGAGCACAGATCCATGAGGAACGTGGCGGACGACCCCCACGCGAAGGAGTGATGAAACGCGGGCGGCGGCGACGAGGCGGAGGAGGATCCCGGCAGCGCCGCCCGCGAGGCCTGGTAGTCTATGAACGCCCGGCGCGCGCCCTCGAACACGCGCTGCCATGCCGGCCGCCGGTGCACGCGGCGTGCGCCCCAGTCGTCGGTGATCTCGTGGTCGTCCCAGATGCACCAGGTGGGCCAGCGCGCCTGGAGGCGACGCATCTCGGGGAAGGCCCAGAACCGGCGGTACCGCTCCTGGTAGCGCGCGCGGATCGCCTCCACGGGCAACCCGAGCAGCGGCCGCTCGCTGTCGGCCCGCAGCAGGCGGCGCCCCTTGGGCGCGTCGGCGTAGATCTGGTCGCCGATGAACAGGAGGTACTTGACCCCGTGGGCCTCCAGGGCCGGTTCGAGCGCGGCCAGCATGCGCGCGGACTCCGGGTGCACGGAACCGTCGGGCTGAAAGGGCTGGTGGCAGCTCATGAAAGCGAACGCGAAACTGCCGCCGCCTGCACGCGCCTGTTCCGCCGGGGCGGTCTCGAAACGGCCCTCGCCCACAAGCGCGCCCGTGCCCGTGGCCGTGATCCGGTACCCGTACGCGGTGGCTGGCGCGAGGGGCCCCAAAGAAGGCACGTCGCCGGGGACGGTGAACGCCATCGTCCCGTCGTCTCCCGGCGCGCGGCGGTCGGCGACCTGGGCGGCTCGCGGCGCACCACCCCGAGGCCAGATTTCCAGAAAAAAGGGTCCGCTTCCGTCGAAGCGTAGCCACAGGCGCGCGCTCCGGTCGCCGACCGCGCCGACGGCCACCATCGGGGCCGAGGCTGCCGCCTCCGGGTTCATGGGCGCCTCTTCAGACACGGGCGAAGTCGATGTGACCCTGCACCGGGTCCGTGGCGATCAGCCGCACCCGCACGCGGTCGCCGACGTCCGCGCCCGCCTCTCCGACCACGATCCTCCCCTCGACGGGCGGCGCCAGCACCCGGGCGAACGTGCCCTTGCGGCTGGCCCCGGTGACGACCGCCTCGAACGTCTCGCCGATGCGTTCGGTGAGCAGCGCGGCGGCGGCCACCTTGCGCATCAGGCGCTCCACCTTGCGCGAAGCGTCCTCCCGCTCCGTGCAGTGGCGGGCCAGCAGGTCCAGGTCGCTTTCGCTGTAAGGGGGCGCTTCCCCCGCCAGGGCGGCCTTGATCAGCCGCTGCGTGACGAGATCGGGGTAGCGGCGGTTCGGGGCCGTCGAGTGGGTGTAGGCGGCCGCCGCAAGCCCGAAGTGGCCGAGGTGCTCCCCGGGCCGCACCAGCGCGTACTCGCCCGGCCCGAGGAGCTTGACGACGGCGAGCGACAGGTCGGGGAAGCGCACGGGGTCCGCCGCCCGCCGCCGGGTCAGGAAGCCGGAAAGCTCGCGGGAGCTGGGCCTGTCCGGCAGCCACTCGCCGAGTTCCTGGGCCAGCGCGACGATGCGCGCCCAGCGTTCGGGAGAGCGGACGATGCGCTGGAGCGCCGGGATGCCGCGTTCCGACAGGAAGCGGGCGATCACCGTGTTCGCGGCGATCATGAAGTTCTCGATCAGGGCGTGCGCCCGGTTCTTGCGCGGGACCTCCAGGTCGATCACCCGCCCGTCCTCGGCAAGCACGGGCCGCGCCTCGATGGTCTCCAGCTCCAGCGCCCCTTCGCGGCGGCGGCGCTTCGCCAGCCGCTCCGCCGCCTCGTCCTGGAGGCGGACCTGCGCTTCCAGCCCGGGAACCGCGTCGACCGGCTCGGGAACCGGCGCCCGACCCTCCAGCCAGGGACCGACGGACTCGTAATCGAGCTTCGCGTGGTTGTGAAGCAGCGCGGCGAAGACGTCACCCCGGCTCACGTTCCCGTCCGCGTCCACCGCCATCTCGACGATGATCGCCCTCCGGTCCTGGCCCGCGTTGAGCGACGTGCGGTCCGTGGACAGAAGCTCGGGCAGCATCGGGAAGGTGGCGACGCCCGTATAGACGGAGGTGGTGCTGCGGACGGCGTGGGCGTCGAGCGCCGTCCAGGCGTTCACCAGGCTGTCCACGTCGGCGACGCCCACCCGCACCCGGATGGTCCCGTCGGCCAGCCGCTCGGCCGTCTCCACCTGGTCCAGGTCGCGGGAGTCCGGGTTGTCGATGGAGGACCACAGGAGATGGCGCAGGTCGCTCAGGCCGGTGACCGGAGCGGCCGCCGGAAGCGCCGCCAGCTCCCGCTCCGCCTCCGGCGACAGGTCGGGCTCGAAACCCTCGTCCCGCATCGCCTGCCGGGCGCGCGCGACCAGATCCAGCCCGCCGCCCGGCGGTTCGTACGTGCCCGCCGTCCCGGCGGGCGGCGGGGTCAGGTCCGTTGCCACTCCGGAACCTGCCTATCTGGTTTCCGCGAGAACGGCGGCGTGAACCCCGCGCACCACCATCGCCATGCGCCGGTAGTCGAGCGTGTCCGCCGTGTCCCGCGCCGAGTGGTAGTTCGGGTTGCGGTAGAACGCGGTGTCGGTGATCATGACGGCATCGTAGCCCGCCTTCCAGTAACTCCCGTGGTCCGAGAAATCGATGCCCGGGACCGCGGTGGGTGCGTTGATGGAGTGGACCGCCAGCGGCGAAGCGCCGCTCCGCATCGCCGCCTTCACCCGGCGCACCAGCCCCCCCTGGCGAGGCCCTCCCACGACCGTGATGAAGTTCCCCTCCGAAGGATAGAACGGCTTGAGCGCGGGGGTGGGGAAGCTCTGGCTGCCGGGCGCGTCGCTGAAATACCCGATCATCTCCAAACAGAACATGGCGCGCACCGGGACCCCTTGCTTCTTGAGAGAGGCGGCATGAACGGCGCTCCCCATGGATTCGGTGCGGAAGTACGGGGGCTCTTCCAGGGAATACGCCACGACCTCCACACGCACCGGCAGCTCGGCCTGCCCGAGCAGGTACGCGAGCTCGATCAGCCCCGCCACGCCGCTGGCGTTGTCGTCGGCGCCGGGGTGCGGCCCGGCCGCATCGTAATGCGCGCCGACGACGACCCGCTCCCGCGTGTCCGGCCCGAACCGGGCGATGACGTTGCGGTACGTCCGTCCGCCGGCGGGATAGGGCTGTTCCGCCACCTCCCCGGCCCGCGCCCGCTCGAATTCGCCCCGGATGTAGGCGGCGACGCGGTCCAGATTCTCCGGGTGCTGCTCGTCGCGGGGCGACAGCGTCTCCGACAGCATGCGCACGTGCGCTTCCAGCCGCGCCGGTTCCACCGCCGAGCCGGGGGACCCGTCCCTGCGCGAGAGAACGGGCTGCGTCACCAGGGCCCAGGCGCCTGCGAGCAGCCCCGAAAGGACCAGCAGCGTTATCATGCTGCGGCGACGACTGCGCCTGCGACTGTGCTCACGCTCCGTTGGCGCGGCGGGGGTCGCAGCGCGCGTTTCGTCGGGAGGCAGGTCAGGATCACGGCTCGGATCATCCCTTCTCATGTTGCAGGTTCTCGAAGCAGGCGGCTCTCGTACCGCCCCGATCGAGGCCGCGGCCACGCGGCCGAGCGGCTCGCAAACGTGCTGCTCGTTCGTGAGTAATAGGGTTGTACCCGTGGATGGTCCTGAAAATTCGGCTGGCCGTGCGCTTTGATGGTGAGTCTGCCCGGTGCTCGATTCAGGGGCCGAGAGGGACGCTGAGGCCGAGGGGCGGGCAGCCCTGACGGGTGGGCGAGCGTGATCGGCGCCAGGTCTATCGTCAGGCTATGCCGGTTCCGGTTCGGCCCCGTTCGGGGCCAGCGGGAGCGAGCGCAGCCGGACTCCGATGGCGTCGAAGACCGCGTTGCCGACGGCGGGCGCGATCGCCACGATGGGCGTCTCGCCCGCGCCCACCGAAGGCAGATCCTTGCGGTCGAGCAGGACCGTTTCCAGAACCGGCACGTCGCTGAAACGGGGGACGCGGTAGCGGGAGAAGCGGGCGTTCAGGATCTTGCCGTCCTGGAAGGCGATGCCCTCGAACAGGGCGCCGCCGATGCCCATGATGACCGCCCCCTCGACCTGGTTCCGCAGGTTGTCGGGGTTGATGATGGCGCCGCACTCGAAGGCGGTGACGGCGCGCACGATCCTCACCGCGCCGCCCGCCGGGTCCACGGCGGCTTCGACACAGGTGGCGACGTAGCTCCCTTTTTCGTGCCCGCCCGCGATGCCGAAACCGTGGCCGGGGGACCGGCGGAGCGCTTCGCCCCAGCCGAAGCGCTCCGCCGCGGCGTCCAGGACGGCGCGCAGGCGCGCGTCCCCGAGGTGTTTCTTCCGGAAGGCCAGGGGGTCCATCCCCACGGCGCGGGCCACTTCGTCCATGTGCGTTTCGCGCGCGAAGTGGTTGGCGGTGGCGGCCAGGGCCCGGTAGGACCCCTGGCGCAGCGGCGACCGTGACGGGTGGAATTCGACGTGCTGGTTCGGGATGTCGTAGAGCGTGCGCATGCCGGACGCCCCGGCGTTGTAGTTATGGAACTCCCAGGCGGTGAGGGCGCCGTCCGCATCGACGCCGCTGCGCACGTCGATCACCCCGGCGGGGCGGAAATAGGCCCAGGTGAACTCCTCCTCGCGGGTCCAGACGAGCTTGACCGGCTTTCCCGCCCCTTTCGCCAGGCGCGCGGCTTCGATAGCGGCCTCCCCCGTATGCTTGCCGCCGTAGCCGGAGCCGGTGTCCGGCACGATGACGCGGACGCGGTCTTCGGACACGCCGAACGCCTGCGCCAGCTCGCCGCGCACCCCGAACGGGCGCTGCGTGCCGGTCCAAACGGTCAGCGTGCCGTCGCCGTTTTCGCCGCTCCACTCGGCGACCGCGGCCCGCGGCTCCAGCGGCGCGTGCGCGATATAGGCCGCGGTGTACGTGCCCTCGAACACCCGGCTCGCCGCCGACAGCCCTTCCGCGGCCGAACCGGCCGTGTGGCTGGTGGGGCCTCGGGAGCCCGGTACCTCGCCCGCGTTCGCTTTGAAGTAGTCGAAGATCTCGCGCGACGACGGCTGCCCCCCGGCGGCCTCCCATTCCACGCGGATCGCTTCGACGGCGCGCGCGGCGGTCAGCTCGTCCGGGGCGGCGGCGCCGATGAAGTCGTCTTCGACGACCAGCGCCACGCCCGGCATCGCGCCCGCCGCGCCCGTGTCGAGCGATTCGCGCCGGGCGTTCGCCGAGGGAGCCCTCAGCACCTTGCCGTGCAGCATGCCGGGCCGCCGGACGTCCGACGTGTAGCGGTGCCCGCCGGTGACGATGGCGCGCCCGTTGACCCGGGGGACCGGCGCGTCGGCGAACTGCCACGCCGTGGCGGGCTTCGTGGGCACGTCGTCGCCGACGGCCTTCAGCAGCCTCTGGCCCGCGGCCAGCTCCGCGAGGGGGAACTCCCGCCCCGTTCCCCGCTGGACGACCTTGCCGTCCTCCAGAAAGAGCGAGGCGCGCTCCGCCTTCGCACGCCGCGCGGCCAGGTCGAGCAGGATCTCGCGCGCCGCCGCGGCCGCCTTGCGAAGCTGCGGCGCGACGACCGGCGAGGTCCGGCTGCCCGACGTCCCCCCGTCGAAGGGGCTCAGGTCCGTGTCGCCCATCACCAGCCGGACGGAGGCGAGCGGCACGGGGAGCTCGTCCGCGATGGCCTGGGTGAGCGACGTGCGGACGCCCTGTCCCACCTCGACCTTGCCGGTGTAGCCGGTGACCCGGCCGTCCTCGCCGATGTGGAGCCACACCCCGATCTCCTGCGGCAGGGACACGCCCGGCCCGCCGCGCCGCCCGGCGCCGGACGCGCGCGTCGCCGGCACCTGATCCAGCGCGAGCACGACCACGATGCCGCCGCGCACGGACCCGAAGAACTCGCGACGCGCCGCCTCCCAGTGCTGCTCTTCTTCGGCGTGGAGTTCGTACCGCTCCGGCTCCAGCGAGAGACCCTCCACCGTTTCCTCGTTCACGCGGCACCTCCTCCTCGCAGCATCCCCGCCGCCCGCCGGACGGCCGCCACGATGCGGGGGTAGGCGCCGCAGCGGCAGAGGTTGCCTTCCAGGGTGCGGACGATCTCCGCCTCGTCCGGGTCCGGGTTGTCACGCAGCAGGGCGACCCCCGCCATGATCATCCCGGGGGTGCAGTAGCCGCACTGCATGGCGCCCACCTCCAGAAACGCTTCCTGCAGCGGGTGCAGTTGCCCGTCCTGCTCCAGCCCCTCGACGGTCGTGATCTTCGCCCCGGCCGCACTGCCCGCCGACGTGACGCACGCCGGCACCGGCCGCCCGTCCATCAGCACGACGCAGGCGCCGCACCGGGCCTCGCCGCAGCCGTACTTGGCGCCGGTCAGATCGAGGTCGTCCCGCAGCACGCTGAGCAGCGTCCGCTCCGCATCCACGTCGATCTTCTCCCGCGACCCGTTCACGTCGAGTTCCGTGATCCTTGCCATGAGACTCCTCCGATTCCTGGCACCGTTCGGGCGAAGCGCAATTCAGCGATAGACTTTCGCGCTCGTCGGCCGCAGTGCCTGCTTCCAGAGCTGGCGCCGGCCGGGATCGTTGCGCGATCACACCGGCTCCAGGGGAAGCGCGCACACGTCCGACGGGTCCGGCCGGTATCCTGGAGGCTCGGTCGGCCCGTACAGGGCGCATCCGTGCCCGCCACGGTAGGCCCAGCCCTGGTCGCCGTAGCTCCAGTGCCAGTATTCGCCCGGGTAGTTCGTCAGACCCGCCTCCCCCAGCGCGTCGCGCAGCAGCGAGCGGGTCCGGCGCGCCGTGCCCGAAAGGTCCCGCGCCGTAAACGGGTAGCTCTGCGGATCGAACGGGTCGTAGGGGGAGCAGTGGTCCAGCGCCGCGCCCGTTCTGGCGTCCGCCAGCATCACGTCCACCGCGCCGCCCGTCGTGTGGGGGGGAGGGACGCGCGGGTCGTCCGGCGGCGCGCTGAAGCGGTTGACGACGCGCCGCAGGTGCCGCTCCGACCATTCCGGGTGGCGCTCCTGCCACCACGCCCGGGTCGCGCGGTACATGCGGGCCTGGATGTGGGGTGCGCGCCAGCCCTCGATGACGGCCAGGCGACAGTTCTTTTCCCGCAGAGCGGCGTCCGCGCGGCAGAGCATTTCGGCGACCGGGTGGCGCAGAAGGGTCTCCCGCCGGTAGCGATAGCGCGGCCGGTCCAACCGGAGGCCCGGGCACGCCGCCAGGAAGTCCGTCAGCGGTTCGCCGCACTCGCGGATGGAAACGCGCCGCAGGGCGCTGACCGGTTCCCACGGCGACACGTGCCGATCACCGGCGCTCGGCGGCAAGGCGGAGGCCCTTCGGGATGAACAGCCGATCCAGCAGCTCGAACGCGAACTGGACGAGCAGCGAAAGGATCGCGGCGGGGACCGCGCCCTGCAGGATCGTGCGGTTGTCGTTCAGCGACAGGCCGCTGATGATCGGCTCGCCCAGACCGCCCGCGCCGATCAGGGCCGCTATCGTGGCCGTGCCGACGTTGATGACGGCACTGGTCTTGATGCCCGCCAGGATGCTGCGCGAGGCGAGCGGCAGGAAGATGCGGGTGAGCTGCGCCGACGGGGACAGCCCCAGCGCCGCCGCCGATTCGCGCAGGCTGGGCGGGATGTCCTGGAGGCCGGTGGCGGTGTTGCGGACGATCGGCAGCAGGCTGTATAAGAAAAGCGCGAGGATCGCCGTGTTCGGACTGATGCCCAGCAGGGGCACCAGCAACGCGAGGAGGGCGAGCGAAGGGATGGTCTGGATGACGCCGACGACGCCCAGGATCAGTTGGCCGGCCGCCCCGCCCCGGCTGGCGACGATGCCCAGCGGGATGCCGAGGAGGACCGCCCCCAGCAGAGAGACGCCGACCAGATACAGGTGCCGCAGCGTCCAGCGCGTCAGTTTGGACGCGAAGGTCTCCCCCTGCTCTGCCGCCTCGGTCCGCGCGGCGTCTCCGAAGTACGAGGCCGCCGCGAGCGCGTAGTCCGTGGTCCGCTCCGCCTCCGCGTTGAGGCGCGTCATCCGCCCTTCATCGATGGTGCCCTCCAGGCGGCCGAGCGCGGCGACCGCGCCGGGCGGCAGCGTGGACCGGTACAGGAACACGGCCCGGTACTGCGTGAAGAAGTTCCGATCGTCCGCGAGCACCGCAAAATCGTTTTCCGCGATCCCGGCGTCCGTGGAGTAGGCGTCGGTCAGGTCGATCTGGTCGGCGGCAAGGGCCTTGTACGCCAGCCCGTGCTCGATGCCCTTCGGCTTCAGATGCGTCAGGCCGTAGCGCGCCGCGAGCGGCTTCCAGCCGTCCTTCCGCTCTAAGAACTCGTTGCTCAGGCTGACGCGCAGATCCCTGCGCGCGCGCAGGTCGCTGATCGTGCGGATGCCGAGCTTTTCGGCCGCGTCGCGGCGCATCACGAGCGCGTACGTGTTGTTGAACCCCAGATCGCCGCTCATGCCGACGCCGAACTTCGCCAGCGCCGCGCGCATCTGCTCCGGCGTCAGCTTCTCGTCCGATTTGAGGATCTCTTCCCGGATGGTTCCGGTGTATTCGGGGTAGGCGGAGATGGCTCCGGTCTTCAGCGCGGCCCAGACGATCCCCGTGGCGCCGATGCCCTGCCGGTGCTCGACGGTGAACCCGGCATCGGTCAGCGCCTTCTTGGCGATCTCCCCCAGCACATACGACTCGGTGAACTTTTTCGAGCCGACGATGACGGGATCCGCGGCGCGAACGGGCACCTCCAGGCAGAGGAGCGGGAGCAGCAGGAGCGGGAGGACAAGAAAGCGGAACCGGGCGGTCGCGGTCATAAGGCGACGAGACTCCTCTGGGCGCGCAGGAATTCGGCGACGTAGGGCGCGGCGGGCCGCTCCCGGAGGTCTGCCAGCGTCCCCGCCTGCACGATACGCCCCTCGTTCATCAGGACGATCCGGTCCGCCAGATACCCGGCCTCGCCCATGTCGTGCGTCACCAGGATCACGGTCTGGTCCAGCTGGCGGAATATCTCCTTCAGGTCGGTCTGGAGCGACGCCCGCACCATCGGGTCGAGCGCGCCCAGCGGTTCGTCGAGAAGGAGGACGTCCGGCCGGAGCATCAGGGCGCGCATCAGGCCGACCCGCTGGCGCTGGCCGCCGGAAAGCTCGGCCGGGTACCGGTCCAGCCCTGCCGGCGGGAACCGGGTCAGCTCGCAAAGCTCGGCGAGGCGGGCGCGTATCTCCGGCTCCGGGCGGCGCGTCTGCCGCGCCATCAGCGCGATGTTGCCCGCCGCCGTCAGGTGCGGGAACAGGCCGCCGTCCTGGATGACGTACCCCATGCGCCCGCGCAGGGCCCGGGCGCTCTGCGGCGTCACCGGCTGCCCGTCGAAGGTGACGCCGCCGCCGCTCGGCGTGACCAGGGCGGCGATGAGCCGCAGGAGCGTCGACTTGCCGCACCCGCTCGGCCCGATCAGCGCCGTCGTCTTCCCCGGCTCGAACGTGAGATCCGCGGGGTGCAGGGCGAGATGTTCGCCGTACCGCTTGCTCACGCCGCTCAACTCGATGGTCGCGCTCATGATGCCGGCCCGTCCGCCGCCAGCCGCAGGCCGAGAAAACCCTGCCGGTAGGTCGGCACGTACCAGTTGCGGAACGAGCAGCGCAGGATAGGGGCGGCCGTGGCGAAGGAGCCGCCCCGGCAGACGTAGTGCCGGCCGTCCATGTGCTCTTTGGAGTAGCCGTCGTACGGGAACGCCTCGAACCCGGGGTAGGGCAGGAACGGCGACGCCGTCCATTCCCAGACGCCGCCCGCCATGTCGAGAACGCCCCACGCGCTGGCGCCCTCGGGGTGCACGCCGACCGGGCACGGAAACCCCGCGGACAGGCCGAAGTCGGCCTGATGCGGCTGCGGCGGCGCGTCGCCCGCGGGGTACCGTCTCGCTCGCCGGGCCCGCGGCTCGAAGGCGGCGGCGAACTCCCACTCCGCTTCGGTCGGCAGGCGCTTGCCCGCCCAGCGCGCGTAGGCGTCGGCCTCGTACCAGCTGATGCCGAACACCGGCTCCTCCGGGTGCATCGCGCGCAGCCCGTCCGGACTGACGGCATAGTATCCGCCCTCGCTGGCCCGGCGCCAGTATTCCGGGCAGGTGATATTTTCGCGTACGCGCCAGTGGTAAAATCCCTCCTCCTCCCACCAGCGATAGTTGCCGTAGCCGCCCTCTTCAATGAACGACAGCCATTGCGCCACGGTGACCGGGGTCCTATCCAGACGGAACGAGGGCACGGCGACCTCGTGCGCCCGCTTCTCGTTGTCGTACCCGTGCCGGTCGTCGCTGCCCATGCGGAAAACGCCGCCGGGGATCGCGACCATCTCCGTCTCCGGCGTCGGCGCTTGCCCGGCCGCAAGCGGCGCGACGTCCGGCGGCTCCCGCTCCGCGGACAGGCGCTCCTTCTGGATCAGGTAGAGCAGCTCGGCGATGGTCTCCTGATGCTGACACTCGTGCTGCCGCGCGAACTCGCAGGCATAACCGTCGGCGAGCAGCGGATGGGGCGAATCGAGATCGGCCTCCTCCAGCGTGGCGAGCGCGCTGCGGCGCGTCGCGGCCAGGTACGCCCCGATTTCGTCGCGCGAGGGCAGGAACACCCGGCCGTCTTTCGGGTTTTCCGGCAGGTTGGCGAAGAGGAAGCTCAGCCGATCGTCCAGGCAGGGGCGGTCCGCCGCCTGCGTGCAGACCCAGGACTCTTCGGTCATGCCGATATGGCCGAAGTGCCAGCCGATGGGACTGTAGAAGTCGTGGACGCGCCGCTTCAAGAAGTCGTCGGGGACCCGCTCCAGAAGGCGCAGGGTCGTGGCCCGCGCCGCCTCCATCGCCGCGCGCAGCTCCGCCTTGCGCCGCTCCTGCTGCCGCCTCACGGTAAGGGTCACGCCGTCGTCCCCCCCGGCTCCAGCAGAAACGCCCCGAACCAGTCCCGGCCGTCCGCCCACGACCGGCGGATGTTCAGGCCGGCGGCGCGGCAGAGACTTCCGAAGGCCTCTGGCGTGTACTTGTGGCTGTTCTCGGTGTGGATGCCCTCGCCGCGCCGGAACGCGAAATGACGGGGCCCGCCGCCCCCCGCTGCCTGCGCCGGAAGCGTGACCACCTGATCGCAGCGGCTGACCAGCCACATCTCGATGCGCGACGCCTGCTCCACCCAGGGCGCACGGTGCTCCCACAGGTCCAGGTCGAAATCCGCCCCCATCTCGCGGTTGATGCGCGCCAGCAGGTTCTTGTTGAACGCCTCGGTCACCCCGGCGGCATCGTTGTAAGCGGCCTCCAGCACGTGCCGGCTCTTGACCAGATCGACGCCGACGAGCAGCCGGTCCTGCGCCGCCATCTTCCCCCGCAGGTCGCGCAGCAGATCCACGGCCGCGCCCGCCTCGAAGTTGCCGATGTTGCTGCCCAGAAACACGAACAGGCGCGGCCCGTCCGCGGGCGGCAGGAGCCGGAGCGCGTCCCGGTACTCCGCCGCGAGCGCGGTCACGGAGAGATCGGGGTAATCGGCCCGCAGGACCTGCGCGGATTCCTTGAGGAACTCGCCCGAAATGTCGATGGGGACGTAGTGCAGCCATTCCTGACGACGCAGGGCGGCCTCGATCAGCAGGCGCGTCTTGCCGGAGCTGCCGCTGCCCAGCTCGATCAGGCTCAGCGGCCCGCCGAAGCCCGTCGCGGTTGGGGGCGCCGCCGCGGCGGCATCCACGATCTCGTCGGCGTATCGCTCCAGCAGCGCGCGCTCGGTGCGCGTCGGGTAGTATTCGGGGAGCCGGCAGATACGCTCGAACAGCGCGGACCCGATCTCGTCATAGAAGAAGCGGCAGGGGAGCGACCGGGGGCGCCGGGACAGCCCTTCGAAAACGGCTTGCGGCAGGGCCGGTTCCCCGTGGCGCGGGGGCGCCTCCATAAAGCGCAGAGTCGAAGGCATCAAAGGGCGGTCTTCTTTCCAGATGCGTCAGTTCGGAGCATCGCTCCGGAACCGGTACACTCCCGCGAAACGAGAATGAGGTCGGAGCAATCAAACATCACTATACCCTCAGAAAACAATGGCCGCTTGCATCACGGGGATGGGAATGCCACGGCCCCGGGCTACCGTCGGGGCACCCCGGCCGATCAGGACGGGTCTATCACAGCCCGCTCCAGCGCCGGCCGGTCCCAGCCGCCCCGGTCGGCGGCGGCCTCATAGCTGCTGCGGAAAAAGGCCAGCAGCGCCGCATCGGGCGATGCCGACCGGCGGACCTCGTCATAGGGCAGCAGGAACTCTCGGAGTTCCGGATGGTAATACGCCCCGCCCGGACGGACCTCAGCCGCGGCAAAGCCCGGCGGCTCGGGGTAGGCATACGCGTAGAACACGGGCTGCGGGACCTGCTCGCTTCCCGGCCAGAACCCGCAGCTGCTCACCTCGTGCGAGTAGGCCTCGCGCGCCACCCAATCCGGCAGGTGCGGCACGCCGCCCGGGTGCTCGGGGGCGCGGCGCCCGGAAAAGCGCGTGACCGCCAGGTCGAAGCTTCCCCAGAAGAAATGCACCGGGCTGCACTTGCCGATAAAGCCGGCACGGAACTCCTTCATCACCCGGTCCGCCTGGACCAGGGCGCGCCAGAAGCGGTGCGCGTATTCGGGGTCGTAGGACGCATGCTCCTCGTCGTCGGGAAAGGGGAGGGCGTCGGCGAGTTCGTTCGGGGCGGGGTGGATCGTCACGAGCAGGCCCATCTCCGCCAGCCGGGCGAACAGCTCGCGGTAGAAGTCGGCGACCGAGCGCGGCGCCAGCGCCAGTGTTCGTTCCGCGCCGGAGCTTGTCCGGATGACGAGCGCGTGCTCGATGAAATCGAAATCGATCTGAAAGGAACCCGACGCATGAGGGATCGGCGAGGTCGTCAGCCCACGGGAGGTGACATACAGCGTAGCATGCCAGGAGTGATTGGTCCACGGGCTCTGGACGAGCCGGACCTTGCCGACGATCTGTGTCCAGCGGTGCAGTGTGGCGTAGGTGTCTTTCCACGCGTCGAAAGGCAAGGCCGGCCATGCATCGGCGGCAGGCGCGGCCCCGTCGGCAGAACGGAAATGCGTCATGATCTCCTCGTGCACGCCCCCCGGCCCGTCCGGGCCGTTCAATACTCCGCCAATGCTTGGTCCGGGTAGCAGTACAGCCAGCGCTCCCCAGGCTCCGCGGAGGCGGTCACGGGATGCCCGCTGGCACGCGCGTGTCCGCTGGCATGCCGGTTGGGCGAGGAGTCGCAGCACAGCGTCGCGCCGCACTGCTGGCAGGTCCGCAGATGGACCCACCGGGCGCCGGTCTTGACGCATTCTTCGCACTCCCGACGCTCCGGCTGCCGGACGCTGGTGATGGCCTCCAGATGCGAGCAGATACCCTCGGACATTCCCGTTCCCTTTCGGTGTTTTCGATGACCCCTATTCGCTCAGCGCCTGGTGTACCAGGGCGACCGCGATCGATCCCTCCCCGACGGCCGACGCCACCCGCTTCGTACTCCCGCAGCGGACGTCGCCGACCGCGAACACGCCGGGCAGGCTGGTCTCCAGCAGATGCGGCGGGCGCGGAAGCGGCCAGCGCGCCGCGGCCAGATCCTCGGGGGAAAGCTCCGCCCCCGTCTTGATGAACCCCTTGGCGTCGAGCGCCAGACAGCCGTCCAGCCATTTCGTGCTGGCGACGGCGCCCGTCATGACGAACACGTGGCGGACGTCGTGGCACGAGACGTTCCCCGTGCCCTTGTCCTGCCAGCGCACCCGTTCCAGATGCAGGCCGCCTTCCAGGGCCATGATCTCGGTGCCGGTGTGCAGGACGATGTTCTCGCTCTGCTCGATGCGGCGGATCAGATAGCGGGACATGCTCTGGGCCAGTCCGCCGGAGCGCACGAGCAGGTGGACGCGCCGGGCCGTCCGGGACAGGAAGACGGCCGCCTGGCCGGCGGAGTTGCCCCCGCCCACCACGATCACCTCCTCCTCGCGGCACACCTGCGCTTCCAGGAACGTCGCTTCGTAGTAGATGCCGGTGCCCTCGAACCGTTCCAGGTTTTCGACGGGCAGTTTGCGGTACGCCGCGCCCGTGGCGATGATGACGGTGCGCGCCTCGACGCGCGCGCCGTCCCCGATGTCGATGGCGTAGGGCCTCCGGTCACACGTGAGCTGCCGGGCGTCCATCGCGACCATCAGGTGCGCCCCGAACTTGTGGGCCTGATTGATGGCGCGGGCGGCCAGCTCCTGGCCGGAGACGCCCGTGGGGAAGCCCAGGTAGTTCTCGATCCGGGAGCTGGAACCCGCCTGCCCGCCCGGCGCGTTGGCCTCCAGCACCAACACGTCCAGGCCCTCGGAGGCGGCGTAGACCGCGGCCGCGAGCCCGGACGGCCCGGCGCCGACGATGACGACGTCGCGGACCTGCGTCTTGCTGATGGCGTCGTTGAAGCCCAGGCAGTCGGCGATCTGCCGGTTGCTGGGGTGGCGAAGCACCACCTCCCCCCGACAGATCAGCACGGGCACGTCGCCGTCGCCGATCTGGAATCGATCCAGCAGTTCCTGGACGTCGTCGTCGCGGTCCAGGTCGATGTAGGAGTAGGGGTGGCCGTTGCGCGTCAGGAACTCCTTGACGCGCAGCGTCCCGGTGCAGCGGTTCGACCCCAGAAGCACGACGTCGCCGAACCCCTGGGCGATCAGGTTCACCCGGCGCAGGATGAAGGCCCGCAGGATGACCTCGCCGAGGTCGGCGTCGGTCTGGACGAGCGCCAGCATCCGTTCCTGGGTCAGCTCGATGACTTCGCCCGCTTCACGGGCGCGCGCCCGGACGAGCGTGCGCCGGCCCGAGAGCATCCCCACCTCGCCGGTGAACTCGCCCGGCCCATGGACCGTGATCAGATCTTCGTTCGCGCCCGAAGGGCGGACGATCTCGATCTCGCCTTCCTTCACCGTCAGAAAGGGGAACACCGAGTCGCCCGCCTCGATGAGCACCTCGCCCCGGCGGATGCGCCGGACGCTTCCGTGGGCCGCGACGCGCGCCATTTGCTCGGGCGTCAGGGTCGGGAACATCCGGTCCTGGCGGTCCACGTCGTTCACACGCCCGCTGTTCTGCGCGTCCGGCGGCGCGTTCCCGTTGAGGGCTGCTGCTTTTTCCGCGATAACTTCCATTACGGCTTACCTTTCGACGGCTTGAATGCATCCGCTAAGCGTCTCATAGACCGGATCTCCGACCGCACCGCGCCCGCCATACCGGTTCCGTTGTTCGGGTCGAGCGCCGCGACGAGCGCGGCCGGGTCTTCGGCGAAGGTGTCCCGGCTGCGTCCGATCCCCGCCCGGTCCTCGCATTATCCAGGACGCGCGTTACCCGCAGCGTTCCCGTCCGGAAGGAAAAGCGTTCCGCGGCATCCGTTCCTCGGTGTCCCTGGCCGGATTGTAGCACAAGCCGCTGTGGCAGGCAACCGAAGACGACGGCACGCCGGCAGGAACGGAAGCGCCAGGGATCAGGCTCGCACGTTGAACCGGGGAGCCTCGCCGTTCCGGTTCCCGCACTAAGGCAGGATTCCCGGAGCGGACGTGGAAATACAGCGGACACGGAGCCTCCCGACCCGATCCGTGGCTTCCGAGTACCGCCTGTTGTAGAGGGGACACGCCATGACCGTAGACGAACCGCCGTTGGAGATCCTTTCGGGGGCGAAGCTGGACAGCAGCGAGCCGCTCGTCAACCCGCGCCTGAAGGAGTACCTCGACAAGCCCGTCGAGGAGCTGGTCCGCCTCGACGAGCCCCCGCTCCCGGAGGGGCAAAAGGAGCGCCACCGGATCTTCTCCCTGATGCTCATGGCCCTCGTACACCACTACTGGAACGGGAACAAGAAGGGGCGGAAGGGGCGGTACCCCCACAACGAAGACGTCAGCGCCCCGGACGGGCCGTACCTGGACGGCGACTACCGGGGCCACAACATCGCCGGCGTCTGCGTCGACGGGAGCGGCCACATCATCGACTTCGACTTCAACCACAACAGCGTTTTCAACAGCTCCGTCGAGCACGCCGAAGCCCGGGTGGTCCGCCGCGTCTATAACCTGACGCAGATCCACGACACGTGGAACATCAACCTGGAGCCGGGCCAGGCGATCCCCAGGGACCACTACAACACGCTGGAAAACGTCACGGTCTACACCTCGCTGGAGTCCTGCGCCCAGTGCGCCGGCATCATGGCGCTCGGCCGGGTCAAGGAGGTCGTCTATCTCCAGAGTGACCCGGGGATGTACCTGATCGGCAACATCCTGCGGAACCTGACCAAGGACACCAAGCTGGCGGCGCCGGTGCCCATCGCGGCCCGACAGTGCGGCCTGCCCTTCTTCGACCGGCTCAACGAAGCCTACTGCGAATTCCACAACACCATCGCGCGGCCGGAGGTGCCCCCGTTCCACGTGGCCGAGGACGGCGAAGAGGACCGCAGCCAGTCCGTCACCTCGTTCCTGTGCACGAAGATGGCCCGGGCCATCTTCCGGGACGGGGCGGGCGCGTTCGGCCGGCTATCCGACGGGACCGCGGAACTGGAGCACCGCGACTTCTGCCCCGGCGGAACGCCGAAGCCAGGCATGATGACGAACGCGCAGTGCCTGGAGGAGGCGAAGAACTTCCTGGACTACGCGCGCACCCGGGGCCGGCGCGGTACGCCGCACCACTAAAGGGTACCTGGGGGATTTCACCTCGTCCGGCGTCGCCGTTCTCGTCGGCGCGGGCGTCACGAAGCGCCGTGCTGCTCGTCCGCCATCCGCCGGATCCAGTCGGGGCGGCCGCAGGCCATCTCGTCCACGCCCAGGGCCGCCATCCGGCGGAACAGGGAGAAGGTCTCCTCGTAGGTCAGGTCGTCGCGGAACCCGCAGCGCACGTGCAGGCCGCACCGCTTGGCGGCGGCGATGGCCTCCGGGGACGCCGCGCGCGGCCAGACCACCAGCAGGCTCACCCCCAGGCGCGCGACCACGGCTTCGGCGTCGAACGGCCCGGGCTCGGTCAGGAAGAAGGCCGTGGGGACGCGGGGGTCGCCGCCGCACTCCCGGACGCGCAGCAGCTCGCACTCCAGGAACGAGGAGGCCGTGCAGTGCTCGGACATCCCGGCCCCGGCGATCTCGGCCACCACGGCCTCGGCCAGCCCCGCCTCCTTGATCTCGACCAGCAGTTCGCACCGGCCGCGGGCGCAGTGCAGCGCCTCACGGAGCGTGGGCACGGCCTCGTCCGTGCCGCCGAGGCGCAGGCGCTTCAGCTCGTCGAGCGTCAGGTCCGCCACCCGCCCCGTCCCGTCGCTGGTGCGGTCGACGGTCGCGTCGTGGATGACGACCAGGTCCCCGCCCCGGCAGCGGCGCACGTCCAGCTCGACGCGGTACGTGCCCATCTCGATCGCCGTCTCGAAGGCGGCCAGCGTGTTCTCGGGCGCGTGGCACATCGCGCCCCGGTGCGCGCCCACCAGGATCTTTTGATTCATGACGTCTCCTGACAACCGCCGGAACCGCCGTGTTCGTCGGAACGCGCCCCGCGCGTGCGCGGACGGCAGCGCCTTACCGTGGTCGCCGCCGCCGCCGTCCCCGCGCCCACCACAGGGGGACGCCGACCGCCGCGGCCAGCGCCGTCACGATCCCCATCGCGCCCAAAAACCGCGCCCAACGGCCCATGTGCGGCATGTCGCGTTCCTTAGCGGTCGTTTTGCGGCGCCGGCCTCACGTTACAGTAGAGGACGTTCGCGCTGTTGACGACGACGCGCTTGCTTGTGCCGTCCTGGAAGGAGAACGACGATCGCTCCAGCCTTCGCTCGGCCAGCACCACCGCGGCGTCGAAGTCCATAGCCTCCACCCGTTCGGTCAGCAGGAACGGGCCGTCCGGTGTGGCCCCGAAAACGTACTCTACGTCGAAAATGTCCATCGCTACGACCTACCTTTCACGCGGGCCCCGGTCATGCGGGCCCCGGCGACCTGGTCCACCGGCGCGAGCACCGGCTTGCGGACGCGGCGGTATCCCGGCAGCCTTCCCCGCTCACGCTCCGGGCAGGCGGTACAGTTCGCGGGCGGTCTCGCCCATGACGCGGGGGCGCAGAGCGTCCGGGAAGGCGCCGGCGCAGAAATCGGGCGTGTCGCCGTCCCAGTGCGGGAAATCGCTGGAAAACATCAGCATCCGCTCCGCGGGGAACATCTCCAGCATGCGGCGGAAGTGTTCCCGGTTCTCCGGCTCCTCGATGGGCTGCGTCGTCAGGCGGACGTGGTCGAAGACGATCTCGCTGGGAGGGCGGACCAGCCAGGGGGTGGTCATCCGCAGCGCCTTCCAGTTCTTGTCCAGACGCCAGAGCAGGGGGGGCAGCCAGCACATGCCGCCCTCGATGAGCACGAACTTCAGCGTGGGGAACTTGACGAAAACGCCCTCCGTGACGAGGCTGATGACCTGGGCGATATAACTGCCGACCAGGCCCGTGTGCCATTCGAGGTACGTGCTGGGGTAGCCGGCGGCGGAAGGGGCGTAGGAAATGCCGACCCCTTCGGACCCGGGGTGGATCGCCACGGGCAGGTCGTGCGCGGCGGCGGCGGCATAGATGGGGTGGAAGTACCGCTGGCCGTAGGGCATCCGGGAGGCGCTGGGCATCAGCACCTGGACGAAGCCGGGATTGTCGCCGTGGCGGTGGATCTCCCGCGCCGCCAGTTCCGGGTCCGCGGGGGAGACGGTCAGCGAAGCCCGGAACCGCGGATCGGCGCCCAGCCAGTCGGCCGCCAGGACGTCGTTCTCCGCCGCCACCACCGCCGCGGCGTAGTCGGGCTCCGGGGTGAGCCCGATGTGCAGGCTGCCCGCGTTGAGGACCCCGTACGCGATGTCGTTCGCGTCGAAAAAGTGGCGGGACAGGGCGTCCGGGCGGCTCTCGATGCGCGTGCCGTCGGGCAGGACGACGTCCGAGCGCATCACGCCGTTGGGGTTCCAGTAGCCGGGGTGGCCGGGCCCGCGGTTGCCGCTCCGGTAACGCGAAAGCCACGGCTCCTTCAGGAAGTCGGCGACCCGCCGGGGGTCGATGGTCGAATGGATGTCGGTGTCGATGATCATGGCTCTGGCGCCTCGGCCCGGCGGCCGCATCGCCGCGGGCGGGGCCCTGATCCCCTTCACGTCCGGAGTTTCTGGCATCGTACCACAGAACCCCGGTGGCATGCGAGGGGGGACGCGCGAAAAGAAGAGCGGGCGGCGGCGGCTGCTTGTGGGGCGGCCCCGGCGGCGGGGTTGCCCCTTCCCGCCGTCTCCGGTCGGCTGGTGCGGTGATACACGAGGAGCCCGACCACTGCCGCGGTCCACGGCGGGACCGGCGGTGGGGGCAGGCCGAACGGTACGGTTCTTACGGGCGACCCGATCCGCCGCAAGAACGCGGTGCGTGACTACGCCGGGGCAGGAGCCACGGGAAGTTGCCGCGCGCGTCGCAGCGAGCGGGGGAGCGGTCGACTGCGGGTCCCGGTGTGCGTGCGTCGGCCCCCTGCGGGAGCGCGCGATCTCCTTTTCTCCCCGACTGGTCCCGGTGGACTATGCCGCGCCCTGTGGCGGCGGCGGCATCTCCGTTGCTCTACCCCTTGTGTTCCCGGCCCCACATGAAGCGGAGGCGCGCGTAGCAGGCGACGCGCCCGTCGAGGGTGGCCGGGAGGAAGTCATCGTGGGCGAGATGGATCCGGCGCCCGCTCCGGACCTCTTTGTACAGGCCGGGCGGCACGCGCTCGCCCGCAAGATATAGCTCGCCCGCGACGGGGTCGTGCTCGCGCTGTCGTTCTGCGGCGGTGTCGGTGGTCACGGTTACCTCCATGACAAAAGAGGCCGCCGCTTGCGTGTGGCCCGGTCGCGCCATCATCGGGCTGGTTCGGAGTGATCTGCGACGCTGCAGGGCCTCGTCACCTCATGCCTTCAACAGCAAGACTCGCGGACTGGAGCACACGCAGCAAGCGGCGGCATTGACATTTGCGGAGCATCTTCGGCCCGCAGATACTACAACCCCGATGAGCGTTCGATCGACAGTATCGCATCCCTCGCCTGTGAGGAATACCGGCACGCTTCTTTTGTATGACAAGTCTATCCGGCCCCGCGCCCTCCTGCCATAGTCAAATGGGCGGGATTCCGCCTCCCCCAAAAGGATGAACGGCACCCGGCCTCGCCGCCGCAAGACCCGCGCCACGCGGACGTCGTGTTCCGCGTCTACGTCGGGGCCGGGAGCCGCAAGAGGGCGGCGCGTGCGTGGCGGCGGGTACGGGAGTCGCAGGACCGTCACCGCGGACGGCTCTTTTCTGATCTCACTGGTCCTGGTCCGGGGCGGGAGCGGGTAATCTAGAGGCAGCAAGCGCCTGTGCCGCGTCGGCGGGCGCGGCGGACCTGTCGCCTTTGAATCCCCGTCCCGCCAAGTCCGCCAAGGAAAGCCACCATGAACCAGCGGATCCTTCTCACCGGCGCGACCGGCTACGTCGCCGGCCAGCTCTTGCCCGTCCTCCGCGCCCGCTACGCCGACCTGCGGCTCCTCGACCTCGGCGACACGGACCGGGATGGGAACCGGATCGAGGGCGTCCAGGTCGCCGACCTGCTCGCCGACGATGCGGGGCGCCTGCGGCCGTTCTTCGAGGGGACGGACGTGGTGGTCCACTGCGCCTACGCCCGCCCCGAAGACGGCGCGACGCCGCAGGGGCAGTACGACGGCCAGAAGCGCAACATCGACATGGCGCAGCGCGTGTACCAGCTCGCGCTGGAGGCCGGCGTGCGGCGGGTCGTGGCGGCGAGCACGAACCAGGCGGCCAAGTGGTACGAGCAGCCCTACTTCGCCGGGCGGCGCGACCGGGTCGGGCCGGAGGATTACCCGCGTCCGGATAACTTCTACGGCTGGGCGAAGGCGGCCTACGAAACGCTCGGCTTCCTGTACGCCTGCGGCAGCCTGGGCCGCAAGCTGGAGGTCATCCTGCTGCGCATCGTCGCCCCGCGAGAGATCCACGGGGCCGACTTCGCCGACCAGCCGCGCCACCGCTACGCGCGCGACCTGGCGGGCTACCTGAGCGAGCGCGACCTGCTGCAGCTCTTCGTCAAAAGCATCGAGGCGGAGAACATCGAGGACGAGGAGGGCGTGCCGTTCCACATCTTCTACGGCGTGTCGAACAACGCCCGCAAGTTCTGGAGCATCACCAACGCGCGCAAAGTCATCGGTTACGCGCCCGAGGACGACAGCGAGGTGCGCTTCGCCGACGACATCGCCCGCCTGCTGCGGTGAGGCTCCGCGAGGGGCCGGACGGCGGTGACCGGCGGCAGGAGAACCCCGTCACGGCGTCCAACTCTGATCGCGCAGTCGCCCCCGCCCTCGCGAGGAAGCGAGCGGCGGCGGTGGCGCTTGGAGCAGCGGCTGCTCCAAGCGGACTGCGGATAGGAGCCCGTGATGTCGGACCAACCACAGCAGCAGCAGACCCCCGCGCCGCCCTCTCCCGCGCTCATCTTCGAGACCATCAACGCCTACCAGCGCACCGCCGCCCTCAGAACAGCCATCGAGCTGGAGCTGTTCACCGCTATCGCCGAAGGCGCGTCGACGGCGCCCGAATTAGCGCAGCGGTGTCGGGCGTCCGAGCGCGGCGTGCGCATCCTGTCGGACTACCTGACCGTCCTGGGCTTCCTGACCAAAGCGGGACCGCGCTACGGCCTCAGCCAGGACGCGGCGGTCTTCCTGGACGCGCGTTCCCCCGCGTACATGGGCGGGGCCATCGAGTTCCTGCTGGATCCGACGATGACGGACGCCTTCGCCGACCTGACGGCGACCGTCCGCAGGGGCACCTGTGGCCAGGGCACGGTCGCGCCCGAGCACCCCGTGTGGGTGAAGTTCGCCCGCGCGATGAAGCCGCTCATGGCGATGCCCGCCGAGCGGCTCGCCCAGCTCGTGGAGTGCCCGCCGGACAAAAGCCTGAAGGTGCTCGACCTCGCCGCGGGACACGGCGTGTTCGGCATCGCGTTCGCCCGGCGCTACCCCCGTGCCGAAATCGTCGCCCAGGACTGGCCGCAGGTGCTGGAAGTGGCCCGGGAGAACGCGCGGGCGTCGGGCGTGGCGGGCCGCTACCGCGCCCTCCCGGGCAGCGCGTTCGACGTCGCGTACGGCGACGGGTACGACCTGGTGCTGCTCACGAACTTCCTGCACCACTTCGACAAGCAGACCAACGAGACGCTGCTCAGGAAAGTGCGCGCGTCGCTTGCGGACGGCGGCAGGGCCGTCGCGCTGGAGTTCATCCCCAACGAGGACCGCGTCTCGCCCCCGGGAGCCGCCGCCTTCAGCCTGACCATGCTGGGCAGCACGCCGAGCGGCGACGCCTACACCTTCTCGGAGTTCGAAGACATGTTCGGCCGTGCCGGTTTCTCTCGCAGCGAGCTCCACCCGCTGCCGCCGACGATGGAGCAGGTCGTCATCGCGCACAGGTGAACCGGGTCTCCACATCGTGGCGCCGGAAACGGCGTCACGGCGCCGCCGCGGGCGCCAGCCAGGAAAGGAGCGGCAGCGCCTCCGCGACGGCCCTGCCGCTCAGGTCGAGCACGAAGCCGTCCCACTTGTCCTTCTCGCGGTCCACGAACGACTGGACCTGCATCGCGTAGAACCGGGCCGGGTCGTAGTCGGCCAGGTACGCCGGGAGCGGCGGCTCCCCGGGCCGCGGGCGGGGCGGCGCCGGGTACGGGGCGAGGTTCATCAGGACGCGTTTGGAGACCGCCCGCGCCGTCTGCGACAGGCCGGGCGGGCGGCCGGCGGACGCGACCGGCTGCGGCGGCGCCTGCACGGCATCCGCCGCCTCCCACGAACCCCACCAGCCGCCGTAGGCGTTGCCGGTGCGGTCGCGCAGCAGGAGCGGCAGGGCGGGCTGGGCCGCCCGGACGGCCCCGAACACCTCCTTCATGAACCGCAGGTTCGCCCCGTGCCGGAACGCGTTCCACTGCTGGGCCAGGGACGGCGTCGCGCCCGGGACGGGCCGCCCGTTCTCGAAGCGCGTCGCCCCCTGGCTGTCGTCCGGAAAGAAGGGCAGGCGCAGCTCCGCACCCCCGATGTGGCTCCCGTAGGGGCCGGCGTTCAGGTCGAGCGGGTCGGTCCCCGTCTGCCGCAGGAACGCCAGGCGCATCCCGGGCGTGTAGCCCTGGGAGAAGGCGGCGGCCTGCGCCGGTCCGGAGTAGGATCCGCTCAGGCCGGGGTCGGAGTAGCCGGGCGCGGCAGTGTCTTTGAGGACGAGGCCCGCAAGGCCCGGGAGCGCGGCGACGTCGAGCAGGAGGCGCCGGCGCGCGGTGAGCGCCGCCGCGGGCGCGGGCGCTTCCACGCGCAGCCAGTCGCCGGCCGGGTCCAGCCCCTGCGTCATCCAGGTTCTGGCGGGGCTGTCCCCGAGCGCGGCGAGGCGGCGCGCCGCGTAGGCCGAGGCCGTCTCGCCCAGGACGTTGAGGTCGCGGTCGGCGGCGGGCAGGGCGCCGTCCTTCCCTGTCGCCGCAGGCACGCGCAGGAGCCGCACCACGGCCGCCACCGCCAGGCCGTTCTCCTTGCCCGCCGCGATCGCCGAGGCGACGATCTCCCTGGCGCCGGCGGCCTCGGGCACCTCGACCCAGAGCCGGCGCAGGCCGCGCGCCCGCGCCGCCTTGGCTGCACGCGCCGCCTCGGCGGCATCCGCGGGAGCGACGAGCAGGGCGCCGCGCGCGGCGACGGCCTCGGGCA
>CADCTO010000003.1 GCA_902805585.1 uncultured Armatimonadota bacterium
AGCAGGCCCGCCACCGCCAGACTGACCAGCAGGTGGAGCCGGGCGACGGTCGCGCCCACGGGCTTCCAGTCCTCGGCCTCGCTGACGAATTTGATCGCCGCGCGCGCGAATACCGACGTGATGCTCCACTCGATCCAGGAGACGAGGGTCGCGGCCAGCGTGAACAGCCCGTATCCCTCGGCCCCCAGACGGCGCGTCAGGAACGCGGCGGTCAGCAAGCCGGTCGGCAGCAGCAACGCTTCGGCGAGGAAGATCCAGAGCGTCCCGTCGATCGTCCGGCGCGCCGAATGCGGTTCTCGCGCGGAGAACGGGAGCGGCGGAGGATCGGCGGACGCCGCGTATCTGCTTTCGGCGGTCATGAGGCGCCCTGCTCGGCGGAACGGGGCGCCACCATGGCCCGCCGGTCCCGCGCGGGGACATGCCGGTCGCGGTGGAACTCGAACGCGCACAGTTTCTGCTCGGCGTCGCCGGCCCCGAACGCGTAGCCTAGCATCTGGCCCCAGGCGTCGAGCGCGAGCCCGGCTACCAGCGCCGGGAACACGCCGCGCGGCAGGCGGCCGCCGGCCATCGGCCCCAGGGCGCGGTAGTGCCCGGCGATGCGCCGCAGACGCACCAGGGGGATCAGCGGGCTGCCGCCGACGAACAGCAGGCGCCGCCGCGCGGGCCAGCGTTCGTTCTGGGCGCGCGCGGCGGCGAAGACGCGCCCCGCGCAGACCTGGACCGTCCGCCAAGACGACCAGAGGGCGAAGTTGGTGTGGTTCAGCCGGGCACGCGGCTCCAGGTACAGTTCGTGCCCCCGGGCGCGCAGGTCCCATTGCAGAATGGTGTCCGCCTCCAGCATCCCTTCCAGTCCCGGCCCGTACGCCAGGAGCAGGTCCCGCTTATACGAGCTGTTGTGGCCCGGCAGGAAATCGCGCGGCCCGGCTTCCTGCGGCTCCAGCCAGGGGCCGTAGCCGATCAGGAGGTCGGCCCAGCTGACGGCCGTACCCGGGTTCGCGTTGCGCACGACGGGCCCGACGGCCGCACGCGCCGTCCCCGCCGCGTCGTGGGCCGCGAGCAGCGCCTCGGCCCAGTCGGGCTCCGGATAGGCGTGGTCCTCGGCGAAGGCGACGACGGGCGCGGCGGCGGCCCGCACGCCGGCCGCCCGGGCGCGCGCGAGCAGCCGGACTTCGCCGGCCTCCACCACTTGGTAGGCGCCGAAGCCCGTCATCTCGACAGCGTCCAGGCCCAGCGCGTCCCGCGACGGCGCGACGATGACGATCTCCAGACGGCCGCAGGCCGTCTGCGCCCGCAGGTGGCCCATCGTCCGGTGTATCGTCCCGAAGTGGTCCGGCGTCACGATCACGACCGACATTTCGGGCGCGGCGCAGCGGCTCACGTCGCGCGCTCCCGGGGGTGGGGCGTCCCCACGCCGGGGGCCGCCTCCCGCCCGCCGCGGTCCCGCTTCGCCAGATACGCGTCGTGGCCGAACTCGAAGTCCGTCAGCCGGCGGGCCGCGGCGCCCGGGCCGCACGCGTAGCCGGCGGCCTCACCCAACCCCGTTGCGGTCAGAAGCGCCAGCAGGGCCGGCAGGATCGCGGGCAGCAGTTCGGGGCCGCGACCGGACCGGCGGATCTGCCGCAGGACCGGCCCCAAGCGCATCAGCGGAATGAGCGGCGCCCCGGCCACGTACAGGAGGCGCCGCGGCAGCGGCCAGCGCCCGCTGCCCGCGCGCGTCGTCCCGAACAGGCGCCCCGCGCAGAAGCACAGCGAGAGCGAGGGCGGTAGGCTGGAAAAGTTCCGGTGGAGGGCCCTGGCGGCCGGCTCCAGGTAGAGTCCATGCCCCCCCGCCTTCAGCGCCCGGTGCAGGCCGCCTTCCCGCTCCAGAAGTCGCTCCAGATCGGCGCCGAACGCGAGGAGCAGGTCCCTTTTATAGGACGTGTTGTGCTCCGACAGGTCTCCCACGGTCCCCGACTCCACCGGCTCGATCCACGCCCCGTACCCGATGAAGAAGTTGGCCCAGCTGACCATCGTCGCCGGGTTCGCGTTCCCTAAGGCGGGCCCGACCGCCGCCCAGGGCGCCCGGTGCGCCGCGATCAGCGCCTCGGCCCAGCCGGGATCGGGGTAGCAGTGGTCCTCGGCGAAGGCGACGACCGGCGCGCCCGCCGCACGGATCGCGGCGCACCGGGCGGGCGCGAGCGAGCGGGCCGTGTCGGCTTCCACGGTCTTCCAGGCGCCGAAACACGCCATGTCGGAGGCGTCCGGCGTCAGCGTTTGGCGCGACGGTGTGACCAGCACCAGTTCCAGCCGGCCCGCCACCGTCTGCGCCCGCAGGTGGCGCACGGTCTCGCGCAGGGCGTCGTACGTGCCGCGCGTTATCAGCACGACCGAAAGCGATGGCTGCGACGCGGCGGCGGCAGCGGCTTCCCGGGGTTCCATGGTCTTGTCCTGTCCTCTGTGGATCGCTGCTAGCATGGTTCTCCGTTCGACACGTGCGGACAAAGGGAAAGCAACATGGGTGCCAGGAGGCTACCGACCGACCGGCACTCGGCGGCCCGCCATCACCTCGATCACGCTGCCCGTCAGGCGCCCCGGGGCCGGCCGGCCCAGCAGGGACAGGAAGGTCGGAGCCAGGTCCAGAACGGACACCGTGTCCGTCAGCGGACCGACGTTCCCGATCGACGGTCCGGCGGCGGCCACGAACCCGAAGCCGGAATGGTCGCTGTTCCGGAAGAAGTCGGGCTTCCGCTGCACCAGTTCGGCCCGGGGGTGCAGGACGCGCTCCACGAAATAGTCCGTGGGCTCCCATTCCACGAACAGGTCCGGCAGGGCGTCCGGCACGCCGGCTCCGAAAAGCTCTTCCGTCCGAGCGACCTGCTTCACCGCGCGCCCGCCGGTCTTCGGGTCGATCAGTTGGAGAAGGTCCGCCTCCAGGCGGCCCAGCAGGGCGTCATACTCCGTTCCCGGTTCCACGATACCTTCCGGCTCCCGTCCCCGCAGGTTCACGCGCACGAAGCTGGTGTAAGCTCCGGGGATGGAGAAGGCGGTCGTCTTCTTCCAGTCCGACCCGCCGCGGAACTGGTCCGCCAGAAGGCGCTCCCGCGTGTCCCGGGGCAGGAACCGGCTCAGCGCGACGCGCCACGCCTCGGGCACGAAGCGCCGGGCCAGCGCCATCGGGCGCAGGGACGGAGGCGCCGGCGCGGGCGGGGCCTGGTATCCCAGCTCGCGCAAAAACGCCTCCATCAGCCCGTCGGCCGGGTAGCAGCCTTCCATGCCCACCGAGGACACGATAAAGACGTTGGCGTCTTCGGGCAACTGCGCGAGTAGCGCGCCCATCTCCCGGTCGATGTCCTGGTAGATGTCGCGGATGGCGTGCGTGAACTCCGATTCGGGCGCCCCAGATCCGGGCCGGTACTTCCAGAACTGGTGGTTCCCGGTGTGCGATTCGGAAAAGACCACGACCGCCAAGTCGTACCGGTCCCGCGCGAGCAGGTCGCGGCACAGACGGCCCTTCTTTTCGACGCGCTCCCGCAGGAGACGGTAGAGCCGCCGGTCCTCAACGAAGGTGCTGTCGTGCTTCTCGATGAGGTCCATCTGCGGGCCGAAGATGCGGCGGGCCTCCCCCAGTAGTTCGGGAGGCTCAGCCGCCGCAGCGAAGGCCGGGTCGCGCGAGATCCAGCCGTGGTGTGGCGCCCAGTTCGCGATCTGGACGCCGGTAAGGCCGGCCACGGGGTAGGCGTCGGGCACGTCCACGATGGCGACCTTCTTCTCGCCGCCGCGCAAACCGTGCCAGAAGCCCGGCGCGTCCAGGTCCAGCCCCGTCACGGGCTGAAGATCGTAGGTGCCGGGCTTCATCTGCCGGAAATAGTAACAGCCGTGGTCGCCGCGCGAGATGCCGCTAAACAGCGACATCCAGACGCCGTGCTCGCTGATCAGCTCCGCGCCGCCCGTGCGGCCCCAGCAGCCCCGCTCCATGACGCCGGCCAGCGTCGGCAGGTGCCCCTCCCGCGCCCACCGCGCGAGCCATTCCGGGTCCCCGGCGTCGAAGCCCAGGATCACCAGCGGCGGCGTTTTCTCCTCAGCAGCGGGCAAGCCTCTTCTCCTTATCCCGACCCCGGCAAAGGTCGTCATAGAGCCCAACGAACCGGTCAACGCATGCTGCCTCGCTGAAGTGCGTTTCCGCGACCACGCGGCCCGCGGCGCCCATCCGTTCCGCCCGCGCACGGTCCCGCAGCAGCGGGAGCAGGGCCCGCGCGAGCGCGCCCGCGTCCCCGGGCGGGACGAGGAAGCCCGTCTCGCCGTCACGGACGATCTCGGCCAGACCGCCGGAGGCGCTGGCGACGACGGCCGCGCCCCGCATCATGGCTTCGGCGGCCACCAGCCCGAAGGGCTCGTCCCACCGCGACGGCACCGCCTGGACCCACGCGCCCGCGAGGGAGCATTCCAGATCCCGGCGCGACAGGTGGCCAGGCAGGACGACCCGCGCGTCCAGGTCCAGTTCGCCGATCATCCGGCGCAGCCGTTCCCGCTCGGGGCCGTCGCCTGCGACGATCAGCCGCGCGGCGGGGACCTGCGCCGCCACCTCCGCAAACGCCCGCAGCAGTACGTCCACACCCTTCTCTAGGACCAGCCGGCCGGCGAACGCGACGGTCGGGCGCGGCGCGAAGGGCGCGGGCTCCGGCGATACGGGCACGCCGTTCCAGACCACCTCGACCGGACCGATGCCTTCGTCGAGCAGCCGCTGCCGCACGGCGTCGCTGACGGCGACGATCCGGTCGAACGCGCCGCGCCCGCGCCGCCACAGGCGCATCTGCTGCATCAGAAGGGCCCAGTCGTGGAGCGGCAGGCACCCGCCGCGCAGACAGGCGACCCCCGCCGGGCTCCCGCAGGCCGACCCGTCCGTCAGCATCTTCGTGCCCCGCGGGCAGACGGGCCGGTACCAGTGGACGTGGTACAGGCTGGGCACGTCCCGCAGCAGCGGCAGGATCAGCGGCGACAACTGCGTCAAAAACATCCCGACATGCACGACATCCGGGCGGAACTCGGCGAGCGCCCGGCGCAGGGCCGCCGGCGCCCACGGGTTCGCCGTCTGGAGCAGCGTGCGGAAGCGCCCCGTGGTGCCGAAGCACTCGTAGTCGGCCGGACTCGGGCCTTCGACGGGACGGGCGCGGCTGGCGAATAGCCGCGCGTCGTGCCCGCGCGCCCGGAGCCCGTCCCGAAGCGTGAGCATCTGCACTTCGGCCCCGCCGGACGGCGAGGCGTAGTCGTTGACGATCAGGACCTTCATCGCCCGGGAACTCTCAAAGGCGCCAGTCCTCGAAGTCCCTGCCGGAGTACTCCTTCAGGCGGCACACGTCCTCCCGGAGGCGTGCCGACAACTCCCGCCGCCCCGATGATGATCAGGTTCGGCAACATGATCCGGCTCTCTTCCCCGTTCCGGTCAGGATACATCGCCCCGGGCCCTCGCCAGCCCGTCCGCCGCCCCCGCGGGCGCCCGGGCCACCGCAGACGCCCGCAGGGAGGAGCAGCGCCGCCAGGCGTGATTGCAAGCGGCGGCCACGCTGCACATCCCGCAGGCTACGAGGATCCTGGCCGCGATGACGGTGGGCAGGTAGTACCGCTCCCAGTTGAGCTTCATGAACAGCAGGATGAACACGTAGTTCACGAGGAAAAAAACGAGCGGCACGGCGAACGGGTCGGGCTCGCGCTTTCGCCAGGAGGCGCGAACGCGGGCTGCGCCCCAACCGAGTCCCGCGAGCAGGAAGACCCATTCGCCGGGGAAGGTCACGTAGTCCCGGAACAGGCGCCGGTGGAGCATCCGGAATCGGTTGCCCTCCCAGCTCGCCGAGGGGATCACGGTCTGGCGCTGCATGTACCGGTCCCAGCGGCGGAACAGTCGGGGGAACCGCAGCAGCGGCGACAGATGGGCGAGCTGCGGATACCGCCGCTTCAGCGCCTGGCTGGCCCCCAGCGCCCCCCGCCCGGTCGGAGGCGGCGCAGTCTGCGCCGCCTGTGCGGCCGTCCCAGGGCGTGGGGGCCAGAACCAGGGGTTGAGCCCGTAGATCAATGACAGGGCGACGGCGAAGAAAGCCGACACCGGCACGACCGCTCCCCGCAGGGGCGTTCTTCGCAGCAGTGTCAGGTACAGCAGGAGGAGCAGGAAGATCGCCGCGGCGATCACGATACCCGTCACCTTGACCGAAGCCGCAAGCCCGCCGAACAGCCCGCACGCGGCGGCCGCCAGCACCTGCCGTTTCCGGCCCTCGGCCCGCACCAGCCAGAAGGCGGCCACGCAAAGACCGAGCAGGAACAGGTTGTAGTGCACGTCCGTCATCGCCCGGGTGGCCCCCCGGACGAACAGAGGGTTGACCACGAGCAGCAGGGCGGCCAGCGCCCCGGCCCACGGGTCGCGGGCGAGCCACGCCGCGACGAACACCAGGAGGCAGCAGAGCACGCCGAAGAAGGCCGACCAGCGCCGCGCCGTCCGGAACACATCCTCCGGCGGCATGCGGCCGCCCTTCACGTTTTCGGCGAACGACCGGTCGAAGTCGTAGTAGCCAGAAAAGTGCGGTTCGCCGACCCCGTCGCGGAGGGTGAGCGGGACGCCGACGAGCCACTTGCCCAGGTGCGGGTTGAGGCTGCCCCACGGCCCGTGCGCGCGCCCCTCCCACTTGGTGCGGTCCCAGTCGGCGGCCAATAACAGTTCCGAATAGTAGTAGCCGGAGGTTATCCAGCCGGGCTCATCCCCGACCGGCCGCGTGTGCGGGACGCGAGCCAGAAGTACCGCCGCACCCGCCAGGCACACGGCGAGGGCCAGGAGGACCGGAAGGGCCCGCGGAGTGCGCGCGCGCGTCACCGCAGTCATCTTACTTCAGCGGCCGCTCGACGCGGTGGATGGTGGCCTCGTCGCCGCCCGTCAGGGCGACCACGCGCCCCGTCCGGACCGACTCCTCCGCCGCCTCGACCACCCGCAGGCTGCGGTAGCCGTCCAGAAGGTCCGGCCGGAGGCCGGCCGCCCCGCCGCCTCCGGCGGCCGTCACGAACTGGCCGAGGGCCGCTTGGTAGGAGGGCTCGTTGCCGACCGCCCGCCTTTTTTCGAGCAGGTACGGGCTTTTGGCGACCGAATGGAGCCCCTGCTTGATGGCCTTGAGGCGCGTCGCTTCGTCGCGCCGGGGGCCGGCGACCTCGACGTCCACCGAGTAGTAGCGGTCGACGGTCAGCTTGCCCGCACTGCCGTAGAACTCGAACTTGTCCTCGTCCACCGCGCTCAGCGACACGAAGGTCTGCACGAGCAGCCCGCCGGCGAGACGGAGGTTCAAGACCGCGCTGTCGGGCACCTCGCTGCGCTGTGACAGGACCGCGGCCGACACCTCGCAGACGGGCTGTCCAAAAAAGAAGTGGATCAGGTCGATGTGGTGCGACGCGAGGTCCAGCAGCACGCCCCCGCCGGTCTCCCGCACCAGCTTCCAGTCCGGTAATCGGTTCCAGGCGGCCGCGGTCGAGAACACGGAGCGGACACTGACCAGGTCGCCCAGCACTCCCGTCGCCAGTCGCTCTTTGGCGGCCCTGTAAAGCGGGTTGAAGCGGTAGTTGAAGCCGACCTGCCCCACCTTGCCGCCGCTGCTCTGCCACGCCTCCACGATGTCCCAGGCCTCGTCCAGGTCGATGGCGACGGGCTTTTCCAGGTACACGTGCTTGTTGTGCGCGAAGGCGGTCACGGCCGCGTCGGCGTGGAGCGCGTTGGGCAGGGCGATCAGCACGGCGTCCAAGCCGGGCAGGTCCACCACCTCCTGGTAGTCGTCGAACGCTTTCGCGTTCGGCACCTTGCGGCAGGCGGCTTCGCGCCGCTCCGGGTCCGGCTCCGCGATGGCGGCCACTTCCACCCCGGGCAGGCGGGGAAGGATGTTCAGGTGGATCCCCTGCGCGATGCTCCCGCAGCCGACGACCCCGATCTTGCAAACCGACATGTGTGATGCTCCCTATGCCTCGGATAGCTGCGGCCGCGCCTCGGCGGGGGCCGCCGCCGCCGCGGGCTCTTTGTCTTTGGTCACGAAGTCCTCGTGGTACGAGCGCTCCGTGTTGACGCCCCACAGGTCGTGCCGCTCGCCCAGCACGTTTTCCGCGGCCAGGATGCCGGTCAGCATCGAGTGGTCCTGGTTGTTGTAGCGGTGCATCCCGTTGCGCCCGATGGTCTGCAGGTTTTCAAGAGAATTTATGTAGTTTTGTAATACCGTCAGGTGCTCCCGGTACGTCTCGTCGTACACGGGGTACGCCTTCTCCTGCCGGATCACCACCCCGTCCTCGACGTCGGCGGCCGTGGCGAGTCCGAGCGCCTCGATTTCGCGGCCGGCGAGCGCGACGAGGTCCGCGTCCGGCGTCTTCCACAGGTCGTCGCCCTCGGTGCAGAAATACTCCATGCCCAGGCTGTGCTTGTCCGGGTCGGGGACCATGGCCCGGCTCCAGTTCCGGAAGTTCTGGATGCGGCCGACCTTGACGTCCGGGCTGTGGACGTAGATCCAGTTGTCGTCGAACGCTTTGGCCTGTTTCAGGATCAATCCGACGAGGATGAAGTCACGGTAGGAAAGGCCTCGCGCCGCTTCCAGGACTTCGTCGGGGGGCGCCGGGCTGATCTGGAAGATCAGCTCCGACAGCGGCATGCTGGAGATGAAGTTCTCGCCCCGGATCTCGAAGGTCTCGCCGGTGTCGGTGCGGCGCGCCGTGATTCCCGTGATGCGGCTGCCGTCGCGGCGGATGCCCACGATGTCGGTCTGCATCCGCACGGTCCCGCCCCGGGCCTCGACGGCGTCCCGGAAGCATTCCCACATCTGGCCGGGGCCGTACTTCGGGTAGTCGAACTCCTTGATCAGGGTCTTGGCGTCCCCGGTGCCGAACAGCGCGTTCACGACGGCCGACGTGAGCGACAGGCCCTTGATGCGCTGGGCGGCCCAGTCGGACCGGATCTTGCTGCACGGGATGCCCCACACCTTTTCGGTGTAGGTGCGGAAGAAGGTGTTGTACAGGCGGCGGCCGAAGCGGTTGGTCACCCACTGCTCGAACGTCTCCTCCCGCCGGTGCGGCCGCGCCTTCCAGCGGAGGAAACTGAGCAGGATGCGCGCGCTTTCGACGGCGCCCAGGTTCGACAGCGTGTTCTTCAGGTCGAGCGGATAGCTGTAGAAGCGGCCCCCGTAGAAGATACGCGACAGCCGCGGGACTTTGAGGAAGTCTTCCTCCAGCACCTCGTGCCACAGCGCCTGCACCTCATCGACCTTGGTGAAGAAGCGGTGGCCGCCGATGTCGAACCGGTAGCCGTTGTGGTTCTCGGTGCGCGCGATCCCGCCGACCTTGTCGCTCTTTTCCAGAACGACCGGACGCACGCCGCGCTTGACGAGCGTGTAGGCGGCGGTCAGTCCCGCCGGCCCGCCCCCGATGATGACCGCCGGAGCGTCTTGTGGTAACGCCATTCGTCCTTCCCCTGAAACAGCACGATACGACGGTCGGGTAAGTTCAGCCGCGGCCGGCGTTGGCCATCACGGCGACGCGTAGTTAGCAGGCAAGCATTATACCCGGGATTTGTGCCGGTGTCACCCCGCGGCGCGGGCGTCCACCCGACGGCACACGACTGCAATAGGCATGCCATCGCCGCCGGTGATCCCGTGCTCCCTTTCATGGTGTGCTCTTCGGGCGCCGCTCGTTAGGGCACGCCCCGTTCCGTTCCTGCCGGGCAGGCAGGGAACCGCGCCACCGCGGCGAAACTGAGACGGGAGCCCGCCCCCGAGTGCCGGGCCGAAAGGAAAACCGAACCCATGGCTAAAAAGGTCCGCGTCGGCGTCATCGGGACCGGCGGCATCGCCAACGCCGCCCACCTGCCCGGCTACGCCCAGATCCCCGACGAATGTGAGATCGCCGCCCTCTGCGACATCGACGGGGAGGCGCTCCGCAAGACGGCCGAGAAGTACCCGCAGGCGACGCAAACCTTCGACGACTACCGTAAGATGCTGGAGATGGACGACCTGGACGCCGTCTCGGTCTGCACGCCGAACTACGCCCACCACGGACCCGCCGTCGCGGCGCTCAAGGCCGGCAAACACGTGCTTTGCGAAAAGCCCATCGCGATGAACGCCCGCGAGGCACAGGAGATGGTCGCCACGGCGCGCAAGGAGAAGAAGATCCTGCAGGTCGGCTACATGAGCCGCTTCTCACCCGCCAACCAGACGCTGAAGAAGTTCATCGACGCCGGGGAGTTAGGCGAGATCTATTATGCACGGGCGCAGGCGATGCGCGTGCGCGGCATCCCCGGCTGGGGCGTGTTCATCGACAAGAGCAAGCAGGGCGGCGGGCCCCTGATCGACATCGGCGTCCACATCCTGGACCTGACCCTGTGGCTGATGGGGCACCCCAAGCCCACCTATGCGAGCGGCGTGACCTACCAGAAGTTCGGCACGCGCGGCGACGTGGTGGGCTTCATGGGCCAGTGGGACCACAAGAACTTCACCGTCGAGGACATGGCGAGCGCCCTGATCCGCTTCGAGAACGGCGCGTCCGTGGTGCTGGAGGCGAGCTTCGTGGCGAACCTGAAGGAGGAGTTGAACGGCACGACGCTGCTGGGGACGGAAGGGGGCGCGCAGACCGGCCCGCTGACGATCACCCAGGAGCGGCACGGTTCGGTCTTCTCGTTCGAGCCCAAGATCCCGAACCGGGACCGCAACTCCTACCACGCCGAGGTCAAGGACTTCGTCGGGTGCATCCGCGACAACCGCGAGCCCCTGGTGACCGGCGAGCACGGCCTGATGGTCGCCCAGATCATGGACGCCATCTACCGCTCGTCCGACGAAGGCCGCGAGGTTCCGGTGGTCTAAGGCCGTTTCCCCGCTCTGTCGAAGAGGGTGCGGATCGGAGGAGGGCGCGGCAAGCGGCGCCCCTACGGTGCGATTTGCCTGTAGGGGCGCCGCTTGCCGCGCCCTCCTCCCTCTCCCCTACCGCCCCTCCCCCACGGTCACGCTCCAGCCGTCGGACAGGGAACGGACGTCGGGGGCGTACATGGCGTAGGCGTTGGTCGGCAGGGCGTTGAAGGCGCCGGGGACCTCGGCGCGCAGGCGGTAGCGCAGCACGCGCGAGCCCTGCGGCAGCCGGTCCACGAAGAAGGCCACCTTGGTGTCGCGCAGTTCCATGTTCGAGCACAGGCTGTCGCCGTAGCGGCGCCCGGAGCGCAGCTCCAGCGCCTCGCAGCCCGCGGGCTTCATGTCCTCGAAGATCAGGTATTCGTACGCGTTCTTGGTGTCCAGCACCAACTCCACCTCGATCAGGTCGCCGCTCTTCAAGGAAGCCCCCGGCGTCAGGGCCTTGCGATTGTAGTCCAGGGTGTCGAACGTCCCGCCCGCCCAGTCCTTCTGCTTGACCGTTTTAGGCGTCAGCCGGAAGTAGCGCCGCTGGACGGCCAGTTCCGTCCCGACCCCCTTGATGCGCTCCTCGGTCGTGAAGTACTGGACGGCGGCGCTCCAGTACAGGCGCCCCGTGCCCTGCTTGGTGACCGTGACCGTGTGCTGGCCACCAGAAAGGAACCGCGGGTCGGTGACTAGGAAGCGGTTGTCGAAGAGCAGGGCGTTGTCGCGGTCGATGGTGAACGTGCGCTTCACCTTGTCGCCGAGGGCGAGTGTTACCGTATAGTCCGGCGCCAGTTCGTTGCTCAGGCGGATGTAGTCGGTCAGCGCGTAGACGGTCATCGCCGTCTCCTTGGTCGAGCGCCACGCGTTGCCGCGCTTGTGGTTCACGAGCCACTTGACCAGCATCGGCGCGATGTCGCTCTGGGGCAGCACGGCGGCGTAGGCCTTGAGCACCCAGGCGACCGTCTCGACGTCGTTGTTGTACCAGTGCCACCAGTAGGCGTCGCGCGGCTTCCAGGTCGCCGTGCCGTTCGCACGGTCGATGGTCGCGGTGTTCTGGAGATTCCGGCAGACGACGCGGGCCTGCTCCTTCTGCCCGAGCGCCTGGAGCGTGAGCGCGAGCAGCGCCTGCCCGTAGGGCGATAGCTTTTCGCGCTCCTTGTAGACCACGGCGACGACCTGTTTCGCCTTCGCCGGGAACTCCGCCCCGGCGCGGGCGCGCCGGGAAAGCGCGAACGCCTCCCAGACCGCCAGATCCCGCTGGTCGTCCCGCTCCTGGATATCCTTGGCCAGGAACGCCAGCCCGCGCGACAGCACGTTCGCCGGCACCCGGACGCCCGCGTCTTCGGCGGTCGCGAGGCCGTACACCACGTAGGCCGTCATGTACGGGTCGGAGGACGACGAGTCGGGCCACCAGCCCCAGCCGCCGTCCCCGCGCTGCATCGAGACCAGCCGGGCCAGCCCCTCGTCCACCATGCCCTTCAGGCGCGCCGGGTCGAAGACGGGGTTGTCCCAGCGGTCCCCGTGCCCCAGGTGCGACGCGAGTTCGGTGATCTTCATCACCCCCGGCGTGCCGCTCGGATAGGTGTAACCAGTCTGGTCCGTGCTGCCGTTCACCGGCTTGTCGCTGCCGAACGGCGTGCCGCCCTGCACCTCCCGCCCCCGCATCGCCACCGCGCGCTTGCGCAGCGTGTCCAGATCGACGCCCGTGTCCTTCAGCGTCTTGGCGACCACGACCGACGGCAGGAAGCGGCTCATCGTCTGCTCGACGCAGCCGTAGGGGTAGTCCGCCAGGTACGGCAGCGCGTCCAGTGCCGTGGCTGCCAGCGACGGGTTGATCTGGACCAGGAGCGCCGCACTGCCCGGCTTGTGCGC
>CADCTO010000004.1 GCA_902805585.1 uncultured Armatimonadota bacterium
GTGGGCCGCGCGCGCGCGCACCTTTTCGGCGAAGGTCAAGGACGTTTCGGAGTACCTGCATGCGCTCGGCCCCCGCCCGATGCCCGCCGCCGTCAACGCCCGGGTCACCTACCACGATGCCTGTCACCTCGCGCACGGGCAGAAGATCACGAGTGCGCCCCGCGCGCTGCTCAAAACCATCCCCGGCGTCACGTTCGTCGAGCTTCCCGACGCCGACCAGTGCTGCGGCTCGGCGGGCGTCTATAACTTCCTCCAGCCCGACATGGCGCGCGCGCTCCAGCGGAAGAAGGTCGCCAATCTTCTCGCCACGGGCGCGCAGATCGTCGCCACCGGCAACCCCGGCTGCCTCGCCTGGATCCAGCAAGGGCTGCCGAAGGACGCTGCCGCGCCCGAAATCGTCCACCCCATCGAACTGCTCGACCGGGCTTACGGCGGCGGGGCAGGCTGAACGTTCTTATCCCGGGGGCGTGACCCGGACGCTTCGGATGGCTGTGCCCCCGTTCCGGCTGATGGCCGCCTCGACCACCAGCCCCCGACCCGCGGCGCGCTCCAGTTCCGTTCCCGTCCCTTCCGGGACGAAGTAGCTCTCGATCCCGTACAGGACGCGCAACGCGTCCCCGTCCGTGCCGGCCACGGTCCCGCGTACGAACAACACACCGTCGTCGGGCCGTGCGCGGCTTACCGCCTCCGCCTCCCAGAACCGGCCGTTCTTGCGGAGCGTGACGTAGACGGTCTCCCCTTTGCGGTATTCCGTTTCCTGCCACAGCCATCGCGCAGGGCGGGAAATCTTGTAGTCCAGGATGACGTAGTCGCCGCGGAACAGGTCGCGCGGGTCCACGGGGATCGTCTCGAGCAGCACGCTCTGGCCGGTCAAGAGGGTGATCCCCTTGTAGGCCATGAGGCCGACCAGGAGCGCCATCTGCAGACCGACGGCCAGCAGGAACTTCGTCTTGAAAGGTATGGCTTTCACGCCGGCGCCTCGCTTTCCCCTGCCGTGCGCAGCACGCCGCGCCGGGCGCGCTCCAGGAACAGGCCGCCCAGCAACAGCAGCACCCCGGCGCCGGCGAAGAAGAGCGCGCGGGGCATCAGGTTCCAGAACCAGTCGAAGTAGCGGGCGACGACCAGGGCGGCGAAGAACAGTGTACCGACGTTGACCCACGCCGGCTCCCGGCGGTGGTAGCCGGCCGCGATCAGCCCGACGATCAGCACGAGCAGCAGGAGGTTGAAACCGATCGCGGCGGCCGTCCCGCCAAGTTCAAAAAAGAACACCGATCCGCCGATCAGCAACAACGCCAGGAGTGCCGCGGCCTCCAGCAGCGACTCTGGCGGACGCCGCAAGCCAGGTACCAGGAGGAGTGCCGCCGGGGGCACCGCGGCTGCGCCGAGCAGGAAACTGAAGCGGAGGGCCGCCTCGGGCGGAACGCCCGTGGTCCTCGTTACCCACCCATCTTCCCAGGCGAAGGTGAAGGGGAAGCACGCCCCGAGGATCAGGAGCAGGCCGATCACCCCGAACGTCCGTCCGAAGGCACGCCACGCCGCGTCCGAACGTGCGTGCAGGGCGCCCAGGCCGTACAACAGGACGCCGAACACAAGGTATGCGGCAAAATACGCCGAGAAGGCCGAGGCGCCCTGCAGCCAGAAGTTCGCCTCCCAACCGAGCGCGAGGGCAAGGCTGAGCACGGCCAGCACGAGCATTGCCGGGAACGTGAGCAGATAGGCCATCGGAAGCACCCCGACCGCCCACAGGAGCAGGAGGACCGGCGCGTCGGCGTTGACGTGGAGCCCCTGCGCGACCAGGAAGATCGCCGCGCCGAACAGGAGCGCGCCGAGGAAGAGCAGGGCGCTCCCGGTGCCGCGGTACGCCTCCGTCTGGTACCGCAACCGGAACCCCGCCCAGTCAGCGACGGCGACGGCGACGGCAATCGCGCCCAGTTTCACCCAGCCCGGGATCGCCTGCCAGTTGGCGGCGAAGAAAACGATGACGCCGATACCGAGCAGCACGGCCCCGAGAAATGCGAGGGCGTTGGCGAGACGGTTCCCGCCTGGCGCGTCGGCGTTGGTCCCACGATAGCGCGCCCGGATAGCTGCGGCCTGGGACTCGGAAACGAGCTGTTCCGCCTGCCATGCGGTCAGTTCACGGAAAAGTCGCGACTGGAAATCCTCTGCCATGTCGGGAGCCTCCACCGGGTTGGTCTCGGCTCCATCGTACCTGAATGGGACGCGGACCGGGAGGGCCGAAAGTCCCGCTTTTCTACCCTGATGGCCGCGCGCCCGCCGGTCACTGCGTCGGCGGCTTGTTTGGGGTGTTTCCTGTCGCGAAGGCCACCCACGCGATGAGCACAATCTGGAGAGGGAGGCGCAGCCAGAGTAGGAGCGGCGCGACATTCAGGCCCGGGATGCTCCCGTGGTGTAGGGCCATGTGCACGTTCGCGGGGAACACGGCGACGAGCAGGGCGATCAGGCCCCAGCCCGCCCAGCGGCGGACGGGCGGCGGCAGCAGGACGCCGCCGCCGCCGGCGACCTCGCAGATGCCACTTATGTAGACGAGCGTACGCGGGTACGGCAGGTACGGCGGCATCGCGTTCAGGTACATGGGAGTCGCGGTGAAGTGCAAAATCCCCGCGGTGATGAAGACGCAGGCGAGCAGGATGCGGGAGCCGGTTCGGAGCGGGCGCGACGGTCGCGTCGTTGGCCCGGATGTCACGGGTGCAGTGACGTCCGGGCTGTGTATGCTTGGATCATTCCGCGACCTCGATCGTGACGGAGCCGCCCTCGAAGAATTCGAAGGTGCCCACGCTGCCGCGCAACATCTCGATGCCGACCAGGGGTGTGCTGTCGGCGGCGTGTGCGGCGACGGTGCGACGCTCGCCTCCCCATACGACAGTGACCTCGTGCAAAGCCAGCCGGGTCAGCGTGCCGTCCGCCAGAAGTACCAGTTCGTCATCCAGGTGCGGCAACCTCGATCGGCGGATCATGCTCTGCGGCAGGAGCAACGCCCCCATGAACCCGGTGTCAATCGCCGCCTCGATCTCGGTCTCCTGTCCATCGTCTGCCAACAGAGCGATGGGTATGACTGCCCGGTCACCGTTCGTGAACTCGCCGACAATCATACAGAAGACTCGTCGCTGTGGCCGCGCTCCAATCTTTGGATCTCCGCCTCGCTCATCTGGCTGAGCGGTCGGAGCGTCGTCCCGATGGCTGTTGCCGCCGGGTACCCGATCTTGAGCCCGTACAGCATCGCATCGGGATTCTCGGCGCGGAGGCGGCGGGCCAACTCGATCCGGTCGTCGCCGATTACGTAATGACCCGTCTCGATATCCAGCAGGAGCAGTTTGCCGAGATTGTCCTTCGTCTCTACTTGGTCGCGGACACCGTTCTCGTACACGGCTTGACCCCGCTCGACCACTTCGTCCACCGTGTACCTTCTCAAGCCTGCCTGTGTGCTCATACCGCGTACCTCCCACCCCGCACCGGCGCATTCTCTTGATTATTGTACCGCAACCCGGTTTGGGTACCTTCATGGCGCGCCGACTCGCCTGCGCCGAATGGTTTGCGTCCTTTTCAGGCCGCGTGCTATAATCAACCGATACGGGCGGCGCGTGCGCCGCCCCACCCTTTTCACGAGGAGACGCCCCTTCATGGCGCTGACCCGCGAGGAGGTCGGGCGCGTGGCCGTGCTGGCCCGGCTCGCCCTCACCCACGACGAGACCGACCGCCTCACGCACCACCTGAACGACCTGCTCGGCCAGTTCGCGCACCTGCAGGAACTGGACACCGAAGACGTGCCGCCGACGTCACACGCCGTTCCCGTCCAGGCGACCCTGCGCGAGGACGTGGCGCGGCCTTCGCTGCCGCGCGAGGCGGTGCTCGCCAACGGCCCGCAGGTGGACCCCGAGGCCGGCGGCTTCATCGTCCCGCAAGTCATCGGGGAATAGACGGTAACCCGCGGCGGCAGTCACGCCGCCAGGCGTCGCGCCCCCGCGACCCGTGTCTGTTAGGAGCGATTTTTGGACCTGCACACGCTGACCGCCCACGAACTGGCGGAGAAGATCAAGAGCCGGGACGTTTCCGCGCGGGCGGTGACGGACGCGTTCCTGGCGCGCATCGAGGCCGTTGATGGCGACGTGAAGGCGTTCGTCACTGTGACGGCGGACCGGGCACGCGAAACGGCGGACGCGGTCGACCGGCGGCTGGCGGCGGGCGAGGAGGTCGGGCCGCTGGCGGGCGTGCCCGTCGCGCTCAAGGACAACCTGTGCACCGAAGGCGTCGAGACGACCTGCGGCTCGAAGATACTGCGCGGTTTCGTGCCGCCGTACAACGCGACGGTGGTGGATAAGCTGCTCGGGGCGGGCGCGGTCTCGCTGGGCAAAGCGAATATGGACGAGTTCGCCATGGGCTCTTCCACCGAGAACAGCGCCCTGTTCACGACGCGCAACCCGTGGGACCTGTCGCGGGTTCCCGGCGGCTCGTCGGGGGGCAGCGCGGCGGCGGTGGCCGCGGGCGAGGCGCCCCTGGCGCTCGGCTCGGACACCGGCGGCTCGATCCGCCAGCCTGCCGCGTTCTGCGGGCTGGTCGGCGTCAAACCGACCTACGGGCGCGTGTCCCGCTACGGCCTGGTCGCCTTCGCCTCGTCGCTGGACCAGATCGGGCCGTTCGCGCGGAACACCCGCGACGCCGCCCTGCTGCTGTCCGTCATCGCCGGGCACGACCCCTGCGACTCGACGTCGGTGCCCCGCCCCGTCCCGGATTATCGGGCCGGGCTCAACGGGGACGTGCGGGGGCTGCGGCTGGGGGTCCCGTCGCAATACTTCGCGGAAGGCATCGCCCCGAACGTCCAGGCGGCGGTCCTGCAGGCGGTCGAGTTGCTGGAGTCGCTGGGCGCGAAGGTGGAGACCGTGTCCCTGCCCTACACGGAGTACGTGCTGCCCGCCTACTACATCCTGGCCCCCGCCGAAGCCTCGTCGAACCTCGCCCGCTACGACGGCGTGCGTTACGGGCACCGGACGACGGGCGCGCGCGACCACATCGGCCTGTTCGAGAAGACGCGCGACGAAGGGTTCGGGGCCGAGGTGAAGCAGCGCATCATGATCGGGACCTACGCGCTGTCCCACGGCTACTACGACGCGTTCTACCTCAAGGCGCAGCAGGCGCGCACGCTGATCCAGCGCGACTTCGCCGCCTGCTGGCAGAGCGGAATCGACGCCCTGGTCACCCCGACGGCGCCGTCGGTGGCTTTCGGCGTCGGCGAGAAGGCGGACGACCCGCTGGCGATGAAGCTGTCGGACATCTGCACGCTGTCGGCGAACATGGCCGGCATCCCGGCCCTTTCGCAGTGCTGCGGCTTCTCCGAGGACGGCCTGCCCATCGGCCTGCAACTCATGGGGCCGGCCTTCTCGGAAGAGACACTGCTCCGGATCGCGCACGCCTACGAACTGGCGACCGACTGGCACACGCGCCGCGCGCCGTTGTAGGCGGGGCGTCCCCTCCGGGCGCGCCGCCGACGGACGATTATGCAGAAGCAGACGTACCGGAAGGACGAGGCCGAGCAGATACTCACCGAAGCGGTACGCCGGGCGGCCCAGGCCGAGACGTCGTCTCCGGCCGGGGAGATCTCCCACGAGCGGCTGCTGGCGATGGCGGAGGAGCTGGGCGTGGACGCCGCGACCCTGGAGGCCGTGCTCCGTGACCAAGAGTCGCAGCGGGAGGCGGAGAAAGAGCGGGAGGTCGAGCAACAGGAACGGCGCGACTTCGCCGCCCACCGCCGCGGCAAGTTCTGGCCCCAGGTCTGGTCCTACATCAGCGTGAACGCGCTGCTGCTCGGCATCAACCTGCTGACCAACGACTGGCAGATCTCGTGGGCCGTGTGGCCGATGCTGGGCTGGGGCGTGGGGCTGTTCGGCCAGGCGGTGAACTTGCTCCCCGCAGGGGGCGAAGCGTTCGAGAACGCGTTCCAGGAATGGCGCAAGGCCCAGCGCCGGAAGGCGAAGCGCAAAGCCCAGGAACAGGCCGCCTCCGATTCGAGCACGGGGAAGTGAACCTTTTGCGCCGTTGAAGACACCAACCGGATAGGGCGACTAATCACCAGTACGCGCTTTATCTGGAGGTTCACGACACATGAGCAGCAACAGGCAGGAATCGAACGCTTCGATCACGCGACGGTCGTTGTTGGCGTTGTGCGGCACGGGCATCGCCGGGGCGCTGACCGGGACTTTGTGGCTCGCCGGGGATGGCGAGCAGGTCGCGTCCGCCGCCGTCGCGGCGAAGACGAAAACGCCGACTGCTACCGGACGGCGCCCCGCGCCGGTCCCGGCGAGAAAGGCGAGACCGATGACAACCGCCCAAGCCGGCGCCTACCGGAAGGCCATCGATAAGACCGCTGCCATGGTGTCGGACGCGCAGGCGCAGGCGCTCGCTCGGGAGCACGGCCTCCAGATCCTGAACGTGACCTGGGAGGACACCGGCCGCTACAAGGGCTCCGCCGTCGGGCCCAACATCAGCGACATGACCATCCAGGTCGGCGACCGCGACCCGCGCTCGGAAAAGCTGCGCGTCACCTGCATGCCGGTCATCCGCTACCCGAACTTTTCCGACAAGACGTGCGACCTGGACCCGCGCGATTTCACGCTTTTGGTCGGCAACGAGAAGGGCGGCGACCTGAAGCGCGTCTCGCTGTACGACTTTCTGGAGAACCCGGTCGCCTACCTGAACGACCCGGAATCGTGGAAGGCCGAGAAGAAGACGCTGCTCGCCCCGGAGCGCGACAGCAAGGTGCTCGTCAGCGCGCAGGCCTGCTTCCTGCCCGTGCCCCGGGAGAACAAGGCGACCTTCAACCCGGTCGTCTTCAACTACCAGAGTTATTCCGGCGACCCGGCCGTGCTGACCGTGCTCGTCACGCGCGAGGGGACCAGCGCCACAATCATCGACAACAAACGTGACGCGTTCGAGACCGGCGCGGTCTGGGGGCAGCGCCTGTTCCACAACGCCCATGGCCAGCGCGCCAGCCTGACCGGTGAGCGCGAAAGCGACTTCCGGGCCGAGAACGGCGCGAACGACTCCGGTCCGTCGGTCGGTAACCCCGACGCGCCCAAGCCGGAATCCGGGCTGAACCTGGTGCTGCTGATCCAGATCCCGCTCAAGCAGAAGCGGCCCATGGGGGGGTTCCAGATGGAGGCGGCCATGCCGATGGCGGCGCCGTCGGCCGGGGCGGTCTACCGCGAGAACAGCAACGTCGAGAACGCCGTGATCGGACACGGCGACCTGGAAGGGCCGTTCACCGAGATCGACGGCCTGTCCATCGAGCGGGACGACCGGTTCCCGGTGCGCGTGACCGTGCAGTTCTACAAGGCGACCGATAACGGGATCGTCAGCCCGGAGGACCTGCGCTCCATCAAGGAGCAGATCGACCGCGTGTACGCCCGGAGCGAGTACGTAGGCAGCCTGGTGACCGACGGCGAGACGGGCCGCGTCACCGAGTACGAAGGCACCAAGGTGCAGCCCGCGGACTGGTGGGAGCGGTTCTGGGAGCGCCACGAACAGAACACCGGCGACAGCCGCGAGATCGCGATGAGCAAACTGCGCCGCCTGCTGGGCTACGACTACCTGGAGCGGCCCGTTTCGGACCTGTACCTGCGCTCGGTACTCAAACAACCCCTGCGCGTGTCGCGCGGGGACTGATGGGGCGACCAGGGGAAGCACGGGAGCGCCGGGGTAACCTATGCTATGATCGCGAAGAACGAGGCGACGATTGACGATCTGTACCGCGTGCCTGACAACGGCAAGGCGGAGCTGGTCAACGGGGAGCTGGTGCTGATGTCACCGACGGGAGGCATCCCTGGACGGGCGAGCGCCGAAATCTACATCAGCCTTCGCCAGTATGAGCGGAGTGTGGGTGGTGGCCTGGCGTTCCCCGACAACGTCGGCTTCGTGGTCAACCTGCCGAACCGGCGCTCGTTCAGCCCGGACGCGGCCTTTCACGGGGGGCCGCTCCCGCGGGGCGGGCAGTTCCTGACGGGCGCGCCGGTTTTTGCCGCGGAAGTCCGCAGCGAGAACGACTACGGCCCCGAGCCGGAACGCGAAATGGCCCAGAAGCGCGCCGACTACTTCGCCGCCGGGACGCAGGTCGTTTGGGACGTGGACGTGCTGCGCGACGACGTGGTGCGCGTGTACCGGAGCGGTGACGCGGACAACCCGGACGCGGTGTACCACCGCGGTGGCGTCGCCGAAGCGGAGCCGGCGGTACCGGGCTGGCGCATGCCTGTGGACGACCTGTTCCCGACGCCCCGGATACCCCGCCAGAATGGCTGAACAAGGAGCTTGATCGGATCTATGCCCGAGTATGAGACACGCGTCGGGATGGAGTGCCACGCGGAACTCCTGACCGAGAGTAAGATGTTCTGCGGGTGCCGGAACGAGTTCGGCGGCGAGCCGAACTCGCGGACGTGCCCGGTCTGCCTGGGCCTGCCCGGCTCGCTCCCGGTCATGAACAAGAAGGCCGTGGAGCACGTCGTGCGGACGGCGCTCGCGCTCAACTGCACGATCTCGCTGCACTCGATCTTCCACCGGAAGAACTACTTCTACCCGGACCTGCCCAAGGGCTACCAGATCTCGCAGTACGGGAACACGCCCATCGGCACGAACGGCTGGCTGGAGATCGAGCGGGCGGACGGCACGACCAAGCGCATCCGCATCACGCGCGTGCATCTGGAAGAAGACACCGGTAAGCTCATCCACTCCGACGGGGCGGGCTACTCGGTGGTGGACTACAACCGGTCGGGCGTGCCGCTGATGGAGATCGTCACGGATTTCCCGCCCGACATCGAGTCCGCCGAAGAGGCGCGCCTGTACGCCGAGACGCTGCGCTCGGTCCTGCTCTACCTCCAGGTCAGCGACGGCAAGATGGAGCAGGGCTCGCTGCGGGCGGAGCCGAACCCGTCGGTCCGGCCGGTCGGCTCCGACACGTTCGGCGTCAAGACCGAGCTGAAAAACCTCAACTCGTTCCGGTCCGTGCAGCGGGGCATCGAGTACGAGGCGAAGCGCCAGATCGAGGTGATCGAGGGCGGCGGGCGCGTCGTCCAGGAGACGCGCGGCTGGGACGACGATAAGGGCGTGTCGTTCTCGCAGCGGTCCAAGGAGGTCGAGCAGGAGTACCGCTACTTCCCGGAGCCGGACCTGATCCCGCTGGACTTCGACGTCAAGTGGCTGGATTCGCTCCGGGAGTCGCTTCCCGAGCTGCCGAACGAAAAGAAGCGGCGGCTAGCGGAGCAGTACGGCCTTCCCGCCTCGGACGCCGCGCAGCTCGTGCTGGAGCGGGAGACCGCGGACTTCTTCGAGGCGGCGGCCAAAGGCGCCAAGGACCCCAAGGCCATCGCCAACTGGATGCTCGGCGATCTGGCGCGGCTGGCAAACGCCGAGAGCGTTCCGGTCCACGCAACGCAGGTAACGCCGGGAGCGCTCGCCGGGATGGTGGGCCTGATCGAGAGCGGGGCCATCACCGGCAAGATCGCCAAGTCGGTCCTCGAGGAGATGGTTGCGACCGGCAAGACGGCCGCCCAGGTGGTCGAGGAGAAGGGCCTGACGGTTTCCGGCGCGGACGAAGTGGCCGGCATCGTGGCGAACGTGGTGGCCGCCAACCCCGACGTGGTCGCCAAGATCAAGGCCGGCAACGACAAGAGCATCGGCTTCCTGGTCGGCCAGGTGATGAAGGAATCGAAGGGCCGCGCCAAACCCGACGACGTGAACCGGCTCCTCAAGGACGAGATCGCCAAACAGTAGGGCCGCGCGCCCCGGCAGCTTCGCCGCCGGGGCCGGCTTTTCCGGCACCCTACTTCAGCCCCATGTTGATCAAGGCTGCCTTCAGGCCCGCCTCGCGAAGCCGACGGAACGCCCCGCGCCGTTCCCGGAACGAGGGTTCTACACAGTTCCGGAGCGCCGCCCATCACCACGGAAGGGCTCATCCCGCGCCGCGTATGGTTGATTGCTTTCACAGTGGGCGGGCCTAACGCGCGCCTTCTTGCCGCGCGAACGCGCTTCGCCTACGGACCCGTCGCTTCTCGCGCGTTCTTCGGGGGCGTGTAGGCGAAGGTGCTCACCGGAACCCGCGTGCCGGTCTGTACGTTTTTCAACGCGGCCTGGAACTTGCGGGTTTCGCCGCCTTTCTGCTTCACCTCCGCCGCCATGCGGTGGAACAGCTTGTCCGGCCCGATGTACATGGTGAGCGTGTACGGGGTGGGTTTGTCGCCGGTGATGGACACGACGGAAAACGTCTTCCCGGAGATCGTCTCCGTGCCCACGTACCGGGTCTCCCCGGGGCTGTTCGGGTCGAAAAACACAGCGGTCATCGGCACGAAAAAATAACTGACGGGCAGCGCCCACGATGCCTGAATGTTTTCCCCCTCGGGCTTGGCCTCCACCTTGCGGTACTGGCCGCCGTTCACCAGCCAGATCGTCTTCCCGTCGGACGCGACGGTCTGCGCCACATCCCCGGCCAGGACCAAACGGGCGAAGTTCGGCTTCTGCAGTGTCACCGTGCCCGTGCCCTTGATCGTTTTGCCCTGGATCTGGGCGCTCATTTCGATGTCGGCGATGAGGGTCTTGGCCGCCTGCGTGGCCGCCGCGACCTCTTTCAGGAGCGCGTCCGCTTTTTCGTCCGCGCGCGCTACGGGCGCGGCGGCGAGGAGCGCGACACAGGTCAGCGCCGCGAGCCTCGGTGTGTTTGTCATTTCCCCTCCTGTGGCGAAGTGCCTGGTGGTTCTTCCAGTATATCCCATGCCGCACGCTTGTATCGTCCCGGTTCGGGCCCCCTCCCCTGAAGATGTCCTCTGCCGGAAGCCACAATCAAGGACAGCCCGCCTCGGGAGACAGACATGTCGCTGCACATCTCGGTTCGCTGCGCCCTGATTGCGCTGATTCTCGCAACGCTCGCCGTCCTCTTCGGCTCAACGGCCCGTATCCGGGCGCAAACGGCGGCGGGTAGCACCGCCGCCGTGTTCGGGAGCCCGGATAAGCGGATCGCCTTCACGCCGCCCGCCGGCTGGGTCCGCAGAGATACTGGCCTGCCCCCGGGCACCGTCGTCGTTTTCGTTGCACCCGCGTCCGCGGCGGGCCGTGCGAACGTCAGTCTGAGGGCGGCGGCCTTCGCCGGCGACACACTGCCGGACGACCTGCCCCGGCAGCTCGCGCCCCTGCTGCGCCGGGAAGTGCCGGGCTACCGGTGCGTCGGGGGGACGCGCATCCGGCTGCGCGGCGCCGACGGGTTCCGCATGGACGGCGTGTTCACCGTCCCGGGCGCCGGTATGGCCGTCCGCAACCGCCAGGTCTTCGCGGTGAACAATGGCCGGCTCTATATCTTTACCTTCACCACCGATGCGGGCAACTTCCCGGCGACCGTGCCTGCCTTCGATCGGATGATCGGATCCGTGCGCTGGCTGCCTTCGCGGACCGCTCTGCGATGAAGGCTTACCGGTAACGTAGAAGCCCGATAGGGGTACGCGGGCGGATGCCGCGCCGGCGCTTCCAGAGTTCCGGACGCGCCGCCGTGCCGGTTCCCGGCGCTCGTTCGCTCCCCTGCCTCGACGTTGCCGTTCTCCTGTCGCGTTGTGCTATAATAAGACAGCAATCGCGATGCAAACAATTTTCTCCAGCGGGAGCCGGGGCTGTCCGGTCACGGCCTACGGCGGCATAGAGAACATTACGGAGCGCCCCTCGGCGTAGGGTCCGCGCGCGGGCGGTCGCGTCTTCGATAGACGGCGACGCCCTTCTGCCGATTCGGCGCGCGGCCTGCGGGAACGAGGGGCGCTCGCTCGTGTATCCCCCACCCCGCCGCGGATCGGCTGCCTTCGCATGACCGGAAACACCCATGGATTATCGAGAAACACTGAACCTGCCGACGACGGACTTCCCGATGAAGGCGGACCTGCCCACGCGTGAGCCGGAGATCGCGCGGGTGTGGGAGCAGAACGACGTATACCGGCAGACCGCCGGGCGCGAGGGACACGACCGGTTCGTGCTCCACGACGGGCCGCCCTACTCCAACGGCGACATCCACATGGGGCACGCCCTCAACAAGATCCTGAAGGACGTCATCGTCAAGTACAAGGCGATGCGGGGCTTCGCCGCGCCCTACGTGCCCGGCTGGGACAACCACGGCCTGCCCATCGAGACGGGGGTCATGAAGCTGTTCCGCAAGGAGGGCGTCGTCCCCGACAAAGTGCAGCTCCGGAAGCGCTGCCGCGAATACGCGGCCGATTTCGTCGAGCGCCAGAAGGCGCAGTTCCGGCGGCTCGGCGTGCGCGGCGACTGGGACGACCCGTACCTGACCATGAGCACGGGGTTCGAGGCCGAGATCGTGCGCGTCTTCGGCGAGCTGGTCGAGAAGGGCTTCGTGTATCGGGGGCTGAAGCCGGTCTACTGGTGCACGACCGACGAGACCGCGCTCGCCGACGCCGAGATCGAGTACGTCGAGGGCAAGCGCGACCCGAGCATCTACGTCCGGTTCCCGCTGCGCCGCGACCCGCACGGCGTCTTCGAAGGCGCGGACCCGGCGCGCTGCTACACGATCATCTGGACGACCACGCCCTGGACCATCCCGGCCAACGTCGCCGTCGCCGTTTCGCCGACGTTCGAGTACGTGGTGGCGGAA
>CADCTO010000005.1 GCA_902805585.1 uncultured Armatimonadota bacterium
CGCTCTGGCGCGGGCTGACGCCCGGGGAAGAGGAGAGGCCCGTCAACACGAGCGTCGAGGCGTTCGCGGCGCACCTGGTGCTACACCGACGCCTGCTGACGGAGACGGCCGCCCTGGAGGAGGCGCTGCCCTCCTGCTGCACGGATCCCGCGGAAGGGGAAGCCTTCGACCGTGCGTTCCGCGGGCTCCTGGACCGCACGGAGCGGGAGATGCGCCGCTGCGACCCGCGGCTCTGGGAGGGCATGACCGGGACGGCCTTCGACTACGTGGAGAACGCGGAAGGGACCTGGGAGGGCTACTGGGCCACGCTGCTCGGCGAGTTCGGCGAGTACTGCCGGAGCGGGGAAGAAGCCCTCCCCTTCTGGACCGGCGAGCCTCGGGACGGGCAGCAGGGGTAGAAAAGCGCGCCGGAGGACCCGCGGGGCCACACCTGCCGGGCGGGCTCCCGCCTCCCCGTTTTTGTGCACGATAACGACTTTCGCATGACATGAAAATGGGGGTGCCAAAGGCACTCGCCCACCGTCCCAAAAACGCTCGTTTCTGGTACTCCTAGCGCACTTCCGTGACTTCCACAGCTCTTAAGCGCTTTAGCGTGTCGTAGCGGTGTGGAAATTATGACACGCTAACAGGGCCGCGGATAGAAGCCGTTACCCGACACGAAAAGAGGATAGGGCAAGCCCGCCGGTTCGGCGGGCTTGTTGGGCTGCGTTCGCCGCGCGTCCGGCGCTTTTCGCCTCCGGCGCGTTGTCAGGCGGTGCCGTTCACGGCTGCCTGGGCAGGTCGCCGGAGAGCCGGAACAGTTCGACGGCGCCCTCGACGGTGAAGCCGCGCGGCGGCAGGCGGAAGCGGCCTTCCCTGCCGACGGCCGCGCGCACCCCGCCGCGGAAGGCCGCCAGCCGGCGCTCCCGGTCCGCGGCGTTCAGCGCCTTGTCGGCGCGGATCGCCCGCTCGCGCGACCAGCGCTCGGCCGCCCGGTCCAGCATCGCGGCGAACTTGGCCGCGTCGTAGGCGGTCGAGTCGAACAGCTCCCAGACGAGCGCCGAGCCCGTGTTGCCGTACTCGATCTCCAGGTCCGCGCTGACGACCGAGCAGCCGGTGAAGCCCGTACCGTCCATCAGGCCGTACGACGTCCTCCAGTGGGCGAGCGCAGGCCAGTCGAGCGGGAACGCCGTCTTGGGGAACGGGATGACCACCTTCAGCGGCACGAAGGACTGGCGAATTCTTTCCTGCACCGCGCTGTCGGAGAGGGCGACCGCCCTCATCAGGCGACCGCCCGGTCAGCACATGGCCGCGGCCGGGCCGCCTTTCTCGACGTAGAAGTACAGGAAGATCGGCCGGTTCTCCTTTCGGGCGCGGGCGACCGCCGCGTCCACGTCGGTCAGCCACGCGATCTTGTCCCAGGGCTGGCGCCGCGCCGCCTCCAGCGCGGTGACCTTCTTGACCGCTTCGACCGCCTTCCCCTGGTCCCACTCCGGCCGTTCTGCCTGCGCCCGCGAGTACGCGAGGTACGGTAAGGAAAGCATAAGCCCCGCGACCATCCAGCGCTTGCGTATCCGCATCCTCATGTTTTTCCGCCCTTTCCGCACATAGTTCGGTGCGCCGCTATTGTACGTTATACGGCATACGGCGCGGCGACCCCGATTTCAAGAGACGGGGCGCCGGCGACAAAGTTGCGCCCGGGACGCCGTTTCCGGCGCGGGGCGGCAGGCGCATTGGGCGCGTTCATCAACCAGGTCAAAGCCTTCGTGCGCACCGGCAAACTCACCCAGGCGCAGGGGCAGCCGCTGCTTGGCCCCGAGAAATCGAGCGGAGTCGGTGGGATGGAGGCGCGCGCGTGGTGCGGCAACAGGCGGCTTATCACGGAACCGGCACAAGCTTCAGAAGTTTGAAGTCCATCAGCCCACCGACGAGTTGAGGCGTGGGCGACAGGACAAACGTGCTTCGGCCCGCCGGGAGCGTGACTGCTCCGACCTCCACTGTCTTCCACTTGTCCCAGCCGCCGGTGTTGACGGTTTTGCCGCCCAGCGTCTGCCCGCCCGCCGCAAAAGTGAAATCGCTGCCGCCCGCGCCGTTGCCGTAGGTGAGGTCGGCGCGATACTTGCCGGCTTTCGGCACTTCCACCTGCCACTGAAGCGAAGCGTTCGGATTGTCCCAGAAGCCGACGGAGTACTCCGCATCTTCGCCTTCGCCGGTCTTCTTGAGGCGAATGCTGTCGCCCACCAACCGGGCGGCTTCGGGGCGCAAGGCGACCGAGCCGTCGTTGACGGGAGCGTCCGATGTGATCCGCCACAGACCCCAGTTGACCGGCTGCAAACGCGCTTCAGAGGGGATGTCCGACACGATGGCGGTGTTGAGGTTGTTCCAATACAGGCGCTGGATGGTTTGCGCACCGTCGCCGCGCAGCACGCCTATGTCGCCCAATAGCTGCGCGCCGGGTTCCGGTTTCAAGCCCAGCAGTTGCAGCGGAACCGAGATCTCGTAGTTGCCGCCTTGCTGCACCAGCTTGACGTGCGAACTGACATCGCGCACTTCGTCGAAAAGCACTCTGCCGACGGGCGACTCGAACAGTACTTTCTTCGCCTCGGGTGTGCCCGGCACCACGGCGCGATAAAGCGTAGCGCGCGGCTGGCTCTTGACCCTGGTGATGAGCAAGCGCAAGTCTCCCGCGACCGGCTGATTGCGATTGTTATCCGCAGCGCGGTCGGTGCCGATCATCAAGTCTAGTGCGCCTCCGCCCTTGAAAAGGAAGTTGGCGTTGCCGCCGGCGTTGGACAGCAGATCGGGATTGCCGGTCTTCCATGCGGCGAAAAGAGTTTCGTTGCTCAACGCTACGGCGGCGGATGTGCTGGCGTCAATGGTCGCCCAGTCGGCACCGGCCCAATCGTTCAACTGGCCGTCCACAGCGTTACCGTTGCGCAGAGTAACCTTCAGGCGCTGTCGGCCTTGCTGGCGCGCTGCTATGGTCTTGGTTCTCGGCAGCGCCGCCAGAGCGCTCTGTGTCAGATTCACACGGCCAAAGTCGCGGCGCTTGACGCTGTCCCAACCGGTAACAC
>CADCTO010000006.1 GCA_902805585.1 uncultured Armatimonadota bacterium
TGTCGGACCTGCTGAACCGGGTCCCCGTGCCCGTCGGTGTGCCGAAGCAGTGAGGGCAACCGGCACGCGGCCCTCACCCCCCGTCCCCCTCTCCCGGCGCTGCGGGAGAGGGGGGGACAGAAGGGAAGGGCTCCCGAGCGGAGCCGCACCCATCCCCGCCACAGGCACCCCCTTTCCCGCTGCGGTGGGTCCCTTCCCCACCTTGCCTTCGGCAGCGCCGGGAGAGGGGGCAGGGGGGTGAGGGCCATGCCATGAACGTAGCACCCGCGCTCGCGGTCCGCCCGGGGGAGGGAACGAAGAACGAACCCGCGATGCCGCTTCCGACGGGGCCGCGGGTGGAGGTCGCCGCTCCAGCATCGCCGAGACCATCCTGCGTCACACTGAAGCGGCCGGCGTCGCGATCCGGCGCGACGCCGCGCTGACCGAAGCCCTGGCGCCGCTGGCTCTGGGCGAAACCATCCCGCCCGGACTCTACCGCGCCGTCGCTGAAGTGCTCGCCTACGTCTACGGCCTGGACGCCGGGGCATAGCCGGGTCATATGCGATACGTATAAATAAGTGGGTCACCGGGTAAGAACGTCGCGTACGCTCGTGCTTCGGGCGGGGAGGCGACGGAAAGATGCGACTGGGTTGCGCGCGCGGCGGCTGCGGGCTGATCGCCGCGCTGATCATGGCGGTCATGGCCCTGTTCCGGTATTACGGCAGCAGCCAGGAGAACCCGGTCACCGGCGAGAAACAGCGCGTCGCCGGGATCAGCCCCCGGCAGGAGATCGCGCTCGGCCTCCAGGCGGTCCCCCAGATGGCGCGCGAGTTCGGCGGCTTTTCGCCGGATGAGCGGGGTCAACAGCTAGTGGACGCCATCGGCAACCGCATCGTCGAACAATCGGCGGCGCGGGAAAGCCCCTACCGGTACGAGTTCCACCTGCTGGATGACGACCGGACCGTGAACGCCTTCGCGCTGCCCGGCGGGCAGATCTTCGTGACCGAGGCGCTGGTGCGCCGCCTGGAAACCCCGGGCGAGCTTGCGGGCGTGCTGGGCCACGAGATCGCCCACGTCGCGGCCCGCCACAGCGCCGAGCACTTGGCCAAGCAGCAACTGCGCCAGGGACTGACCGGCGCAGCCGTGCTCGCCACCTACGACCCGGACAACCCGTCCAGCCGCAACAGTGCCGCCATCGCGCTCGCCATCGGCCAGCTCGTCACCATGCGGCACGGCCGCGCCGACGAGATCGAATCGGACCAACTGGGCGTCCGGTTCATGGCCGAGGCCGGTTACGACCCGCGCTCCATGCTCCGCGTCATGCAGGTGCTCAAGGAGGCCGGCGGCGGGGGGCGCCAACCCGAGTTCTTCAGCACGCACCCCAACCCCGAACGCCGCCTGGAGCGCATCAAGGACGCGATTCGCAAGAACTACCCGGACGGCGTCCCCGAGGGGCTGGAAAAGTAGCGCGCGGGCCTCGGCCCGCGCGCGCCTAACCGCCCTCCTCGGGAAGGTGGAAGCGCAGGTACGTGATGGGCGGCTCGTCCGACGAGGTGATCTCCAGAGCCTCGGCCTGCTCCACCTCGATGCTCATCACGCCGCCGCCGGTCTTGTGGTAGACGCGCGTCGGGTTCGTGATGGTGTGCGTGACGTGATCGTCCGTTTCGGTACCCAGGATTATCACGATGGCGCCCGCGCCGCTCCCTTTCGTGTCGAGCGAGATGCCCGCGAACGGCAGGGCGTCCACCTCCCGCTCCGTGCCGGACTCCGGCGCGACCGTTTCCACCGTGACCGGCGATCCCTGACGCCGCCGGCTCAGATCGTCGAAAAAATCGGCCCAGGTTTCGCGGGCGATATCATGCGTGGCCATTCATGTTCCTTTCGAGACAGGCGATGCGTATGCAGGATTCCCGTTCTTCGCGGTTCCGTAACGGCCGGGGCACCGGTGCATGGGTGATGTTATGGGTATAATATGCTTCGCCGCGCACCTCACGGGGTTCGGCGGTATCGGATGAAAGGAGTCAACCGTATGCTGTACCGGCTGGCTGCACTGGCAGCCCTGCTTTTCGTTGCCGTGCTCCCCGTCCTCGCTCAGGCGGGCGGGGCCGCCCCGCTGGGGCGCAACCGCCCCATCGGCGTGGGCGACACGGTCAACGTCGTTGTCGTCGGTGAAGAGATGATGTCCGGGGCCAAGATCGTCGATGACGAGGGGAAGATCACCCTGACGCTCGCCGGGGACATCCGCGTGGCGGGGATGACACCGGCGCAGGCGTCCGCCGCGGTCGCGCGTGCGCTCCGCGCCAGAAAACTGCTGCGCAACCCCCGCGTCACGGTGTCCATGGGTGCGCTGGAACAGCCGCGTCAGTTCACGGTCGCCGGAGCGGTCCGCTCGACGGGTCAATACCCGCTGCAGACCCGGACCACACTGCTGCAGGCGATCGCGCGGGCCAGCGGGCCGCAGGACGGCGCGCGGCAGAACGCGGTCGAACTGACCCGTACGCGCCCCGACGGCTCCGTCGAGAAGAAAACGTACGATGTCACCAAGGCGGAGGCGGGCACGATCGCCGTGCTTCCCGGGGACTACATTTTCGTTCCCTTCCCGCGCAACCGCCCCAAAGTCAACGTGCTGACCATCTTGAGCACGGTCAGCGCGCTGGGATTCCTGCTCCGTCGGTGAGGAGCGCAAAGGGAGGGGGCGGAGAGGGAGAGCGGGGAGGCTCCCTCTCCACCCCCTCCCTTCCTCGTTGTTGACACGCCCCCCGGAGGCCGGTATAATCGGTTCCTATGCGGGCGGTCCTGCAGCGGGTGACGGAGGCGCAGGTCTCCGTGGACGGGCGGACCGTCGGGCAGATCGGACCCGGTCTGGTGGCGCTGCTGGGCGTCGCCGCCGGGGATACGGAAGCGGACGGGGAGTACCTGGCCGGCAAGATCGCCGACCTGCGCCTGTTCGACGACGCGGCCGGCTCGATCAACCGGTCCTTGCTGGAGTCGGGAGGCGGTGCCCTGGTGATCTCCCAGTTCACCCTGCTTGGGGATTGCCGTAAAGGCCGCCGCCCGTCCTGGTCGGACGCGGCCCCTCCCGAGGAAGGGGAGCGACTGTACGATTTTGTGGTGGATCGCCTGCGCGGCCGTGGCATAACCGTGGAGACAGGGATCTTCCGGGCCGATATGGCCGTGCGTCTGACGAACGACGGGCCCGTCACGGTGCTCCTCGACAGCCGCAAGACTTTTTAACGTACCCAACGGAACATGCACGAAGACGACGACCCGACTTCCCCCGGCGACACAGCGTTGGGGCCGGCCACGAACGACACGCCTGAGGCGGCCGCCCACGATGACGTGGAAACGTCGCTGAACGCCGAGATGCGCACGCGCATGGGCGACGCCCATATCGCCCAGGGCCAGGTGAACGAGGCCCTGCACCAGTACCGCGAAGCGGTGCGCTCCTCCGACGAGATGGAGAGCCGCGTCCGCCTGGGCGACGCCTACGCCTATTCCGGCCAGGGGCTGAACGCGTACCGCCAGTACCGGCGGGCCATCAAGATGTCGCCGCGCAAGGCCGAGCCGCACTTCTCCCTGGCCGAGCTGTTCCACCGCTACGGGCGCCTCCAGAGCGCGATCGTCGAGTACCGCCAGGCGCTGTCCTACGCGCCGCGCAACGCGTACTACCGGTATAAGCTGGGTGACGCGCTGGCCCAGGCGGGCGATCTGGAAGGGGCCATCTCCGAACTGGAGGAGGCGAGCCACCTCAAACCCCAGGACGGCTTCTACCATTTCTGGCTCGGCGACATGTACTCCCGGGCCGGCCGCACGGACGAGTCGATCCGCGAGATGCAGCAGGCCACCCTGTTCTCGCCCTACGACGCGTACTACAACGTCCGGCTCGGCATGCTGTACCGCCGTGCCGGCCAGACACGCGACGCGGCCCAGGCCGTGCGCCACGCCCTGGAACTGGCGCCGGACAACGCCGCCTACCACTGCATCCTGGCCGACCTGTACAGCGAGCTGGGCATGGAGCGCCGCTCGCTCCAACACTACCAGATGGCCGGGCCCCTGGACGATTATGACGCCGAAAACCTGGCGCGCCTGCGCCGCCTGTCCGGCCTGGACCTTCCGGCCATCGAGGCGCCCGAAGAGTAGCGGGCGCCGCCGCCGCGCGGCGCGAGCCTGAAATAGGCAAGGCCCGGCGGGATCGCTCCCGCCGGGCCTTGCCGTTTCCGGTCTCGGGTCGGTTTTACGCGAGCGGTGCGGGTGCCGCCACGGCCCCGGCGCGGTTCGCCTGGACAAACGCCCCGAGGCCCAAAAAGGTGGGGGCCCACAGCCCCACGAAGATGCCCGCGTCCTTCGCGCCTCTGGCGAAGAGATAGATCGCGGTGCCGATCGAGAGTACGCTGGATGCCAGAACCAGTCCGTTCAGGTCGCTGCTGCCTTCTTTGTTCATCGAGAATGTTCCTTTACTAAGTCCATGCTCTGTCGGCTGAGTGCCGAATGCAGCGGAGGGTTTTCGCTTCGCACACCGTGCATGTCGCTTCTAACAGCGACCGCATCGGTTTTGTTCGCGGTTATTTGAACAATTTTTAGAACGGGGTCAGGGTCACGCGTCCGCCGAAGATGCCGAAGCCGATCCGCTCGATGCCTTCGGCGTCTTCCCACTCCCACAGCCGGTCGTTGGTGACCAGCGGCGCGCGCCGTTCCTTCGCCTCGGCGATCAGCGCGGTGTCCGCGGTGGTGCCCGGTAACGCCTCGCGGACGACGCCGCGCTCCACCAGGGACCGGTAGGTGTCGCGGTCGTCGACGTGGAAGCGCAGGTTCGCGTCGGCCACCATGAGGATGGGGAAGTACCCCCGCCGGAGCAGCACGTCGCGCATGGCCAGGAGGTTGGTGACGTGCGGCTGCTGGGAAAGCGCGAGGGGGTCCGGGTCGTGCCGGGCGACGTTGGAAGCGTCCACGACGACGGGCCTCGTGTCCCGCGTCAGCGGGACGACGGCGGACGGGTTCAGCGCCTCGACGGCCTTGAGCAGGGCGTCGGCGAGCGGGCCGCCGTCGGCGCGGAGCGCGGCGATCCCGTCCCGGACACGGCGAACGAGGATGTCCTCGCCGGATTCGACCGCCTCCACCATCTGGCGCGGCGAGACCGGCTCCCCGCCGTTGGGCAGCGTCACGCTCTCGTCCGGGCCCACGACCGGACCGGCCGGGACGGTGAAGAAATCAGACGGCGCCTCGCCCAGGCCGGCCAGCAGTCTGCCCGCCGCGCGGTGCGCGGCGGGCGCCGCCACGCGCAGCCGCCCCAGCGCTGTCCGCACCAGCGCTTCCTGCCCGGTGCGCCGCGCGAGCACGAGCAGGCGGCGAAGGAGGGCTGCGGCCTCGCCGCCCCCGCCATCGTGTGCGAGCGCCCGCGCGAACGACCCGGTCGCCGCCGGCACGTCGCCCGCGTCGAGGTACGCCGCGACGGCCCTGCGGTCGTGTTCGGCGGCCTGCCCCTCCTGGCCCTGCCCGTACAGCGCCTCGGCGTACAGCGCGTGAACGACGCCGGCGCCCCCCTCCGGGCCGCCGGCGAGCGCCTGCCGGCACACCTCCGCCACCACGTCGTTTTTGCCCCGGCTGAGCAGCCTCCGCAAGGCTTCGTCCCAGGCCGGACCCGGCGCGGGCGGCGGCGGCGGGGACACGGCCGCGGGGGGAGGCGGCGACGCTTTCGGCCGGGGTGACGAAGGTCCGTCCGTTCCCGCCGCCGCCCGGCGCTCGGCACGCTCCATCTGCCGGCGCAGGCGGAGCGCCTGCGCCTCGGCTGCCTTCTGGCCGGTTCGCGCCGCCCTGGCGTCCGCGCGCGCTACGTCCCGTTCGCGGTGCACCTCCGCCAGCGCTGTTTCAAGCGCCGCGACACGCTCGTCCTTCTCCCGCAGACGGGCGCGCTGCTGGTTGACCTTTTCGCGGAGGCGTTCTGCATCGGCGGCCCCCGGCGCCGTCCCCGCCCTCACCCCCCTTCCGCCTCTCCCAAATGCTCCGGTCCCGCCGGTAGGAGAGGGGGTGTCTGTAGTGGGGCCGGGCGCGGTGTCCGCGGGGGAGGGCGACGCACGCGTCGCCCCCATAGGTGACGGTGTAGGGGCGACGTGCACGTCGCCCTCCTTCGTCTCCCCCTCACCCGCTGCGGTGGGTCCCTTCCCCACCTTGCCTTCGGCAGCGCCGGGAGAGGCGGGTACCCGCGCGAAGCGTGGGTGGCGGGGGTGAGGGCTCTTCGGGGCGGGGGGTGAGGGCGGGGACGGCTCCCACTCCATCAAGTCGTTGGCGAACGCGGGCTGCTTCAACGCCTCCTCGACCAGGCGGTTCTGTACGAGGGGGAGGCGCAGGCCCGCGGCTGTGGCGCGGAATCCGGCGAAGACGCGCGCCACACGCCCCTTCTCCTTCTGGACGAGGCGGAACAGATCACGGTCGGGGACGCTGTTTAAAAGGGTGCGCCACCCGGCGGCGTCTGCGGGGACGTGGGACGGGGCGGGGCTGTCGGCGTCGTCCGACATGCCCCGCTACGGCTTCCCGGAGGGCGCGGCGGCGATGACCGGCAGGGAGCGCATCATGGAGCCCCGCCGCAAGGCCGAGCGCTTGAGCTGGCCGCAGGCGGCGGCGATCCGGTGTCCGCGTTCCTTGCGCTGCGTGATCGTGACGCCGTGGCCGGCGACGATCTCGCGGAAACGGCGCTGCGCCTCGGGCGTCGGGCGCTGATAAGGCGCCGCCACGTCCGTGGTGTTGTACGGGATCACGTTGACGCCCGCGAGCATGCCGCGCAGCAGGTCGCCCAGTTCGTGGGCCTCTTTTTCCCCATCGTTGACGTCCGCGAGCAGGACGTACTCGAACGTGATGCGCCGCCGGGTCTTGTCCGTGTAGTCGCGGCAGGCCTGGAGCAGGCGCGCGATCGGGTACTTCTCGTTCAGCGGCACCAGTTCGGAGCGCAGCGTGTCGTTGGGCGCGTGCAGCGAGACCGCCAGGGTGAGTTGCAGGTCCTCGTCGGCCAGTTTCTCGATGTTCGGGACCACGCCCACCGTCGAGAGCGTGACGTGCCGCATGGCGATGCCGACCTCCTGGTTGAGGATGCGGATCGCCGCCAGCGCAGCCGCGTAGTTGAGCAGCGGCTCGCCCATGCCCATGAAGACGACGTGCGTGATGCGCTGCTCGGGGTGCAGCGACTGCATCAGGAGCACCTGGTCCACGATCTCGCCCGCCGACAGGTTGCGCGCCAGCCCCTCCGTCCCGGTCGCGCAGAACGAGCAGGCCATCGGGCACCCGACCTGTGACGAGATGCAGACCGACGTGCGCCCGGGATACGGCAGGAAGACCGACTCGATCACTTCGCCGTCCGGCTGGTCCATCAGGTACTTCACCGTCCCGTCGGGGGCGGCGGACGACGACCGCACGCGGCACGGCGCCAGGTCGTAGTGCTCGGCGAGCCGCGCGCGCAGGTCCCGGGGCAGGTCGGTCAGCCCGTCCCACGTCCGCACCTGCCGCTTGTAGATTGCCTGGGCGATCTGGCGCCCGCGAAAAGCGGGCGCGCCGAGCGCCTGCACCACCGCTTCCAGTTCCTGCGTTGTCTTGCCGACCAGCGTTTCCATAGCCCTCTATTGTATCAGATCGACGCTGTCGGCGCACGCCGGACCTCCCACGCCGCGGCGCGAATATCCTGCTGCGATGCCTCGCCCGGTCGGATATGGGGGCAAAACGTGCGGGCACCGGTTCGCCGGGCGCACGGGATACGCCGCTGTGAACAATCTCACTATAACGATGACTTGACAAGCGAGCTGCCTGGTAATACAATCAGGCCAGACAAGGGGAACAATGTTCTACACGTTCCCAGGCAGGCGCTGCCCCGGCGGCCTGCTCTGCTCCAACGGTGTTGTCGGCGACTCGCCCTGCAAAAGGGCCGGCGCCGCAATGTAAGGCGACAAAGGCGCTCGAAACGTGCTGGCGGCGGATCGCTCCGCGGCGCGTACGATTGTCGGCTGCAGTACCGGATAAAGGAGTCCGCCACCGTGTCCGCATTCCGCCCCCTCATCGGCTTGAAGGCAGCTTCCGGCTCCGAGCCTGAGGTAGCCTTCCAAGCCGCGGTTTTTGTGTCCGCCTAAACGTCTGGTATCCCAGAGTGCTTTGCTGAACTCATTCGGCACATCACGGCCGCGGCACTTGTTCCGCCTCCGTATTCTGTTACCTTCTCTAGGTCGTCAGTAAAGCTCTGAGCGCCACGAACCGTCAGGAGACCAAAGAGATGCCAGAACGTTCCCCATGCCCCCGCGGGGCCGCATCGCACGCTACCAGACTGGTCGCAGCCGTGCTGGCCGCGGCCCTCATCCTGCCCACCGCCGGGTGCGGGTTAGACGCCTTCCGGGACCCCGTGGACCGCGCCGTCAAAGCGATAGATCAGGCCATCGACGACATCCGCAACGACAACACCCGCTGGCAGGCGGCTCTGCGCGAGGTGGCGGACCGCCTGCCGAAGGAGGTTCAGGGCACCGTCCGGAACGAGGTCACCCAACTCGTCCAGCGCAGCATCGCCACCGCCGGGGTCGAGTTCCGGTGCAACGCCGACTTCCTGGCAAGCCGCGCCATACAGGGCCTGCAACGGGTCCGGGCGATGCTCAAGAAACAGCCCACGGAACCGGTGCACCCGTGGGTGTGCCACATGATTCCCAGTGTCATAGACCTGAACGAGCCGGCGGACGGCCGGGCGAAGGTCGAGATCGCCGGCTACGACATGGACCGGAAAGACCACAACCAGAAGCCGCTGCGCGCGGTCCTCTTCTCCGACCAGACCGGTCAGAGCACAGAGATGAAGGAGGAGCGCATCGGGCGCGCCTCGCACTACGTGGTCAACCTCAACGTCCGTGGAGAAGATTTCGAGCAGCAACTCCGGCAGCTCAAGATAAGCAAGATACGGCTCTTCTGGGGCGACGCTCTTCAGGGCTCCAACGAGGTGCTGGTCATCCCGGGCCGCGCCCAGGTGAAGACGGAAACGGCACCCCTGGGCGAGATCGACCACACCCCGAAGCATACGGGGGGCGATGAGGATTTCGACGTCGACGGCGACGAGCCCATGAGCTTCACCGTGAGAGGAGAAAGTAAGGCGACCGAAAACCAGATCTTGGTCCGTGCCTACATGCGGGCACGTGAGGATCGTCCCGACTTTACCACCGTAGAATCGGAGAGCGATTGGCAGATAGCGTACCACGCCCCCGCCGGGTGGAGGATCGTGAGCGCGTCCCCCGTCGGTGAGTCTAAGCGGAGCGGGAGCATCACCGACCATGATGTCCGCGTCGAGAGCCTGCCCCAGGGGGAGGTCGTGATGCGCTTCGAGGTCTCCGGCGACCGGTCCGGCGACGAGGCGGGCAGCCACACCAGGGTCAAGGTCTCCTTCAATCCGGTCGCCGTGAAGCTGGAGGAGATAACGCCGTGACCCGCACGACGACGCAACGGGGGCGCCCGTACGGGGGCCGCTCCGGGGGAAACGCATGGGCTCAGCAGCGCGGGCTTTAGGGCCGGGCGAGGAGCGCCCGCCCGCCGGGGAGGCGGAGGACATCGCGCGGATCGAGGGGATGCTGCGGCGCGAGTTCGGGCGCACGAATCCGCCGGGGAGCCCGGGGCCTGCCCGGCGGGACCAGCATCCCAAGGCGCACGGGTGCGTGGCCGCGGAGTTCGTGGTCCGGAGCGACCTGCCGCCGGAGTTGCGGCGCGGCCTCTTCCGTCAGCCCGGCGCGGCCTATCCTGCCTGGGTGCGCTTTTCCTCCAGTTCGCCGAAGATGCACCCCGACACCGAGCGGGACGCGCACGGCATGGCGATCAAGATCCTGGGCGCGCCGGGCGAGGCAGAGGAGGTTACCCAGGACTTCGTGCTCGCCAACAGCAAGGTGTTCTTCGTCCGAACCACCGCGGATTACGTCCGGTTCATGGAAGCGTTCATGGAAGGGCGGCTGCCGCGCTTTTTCTTTCCCTCGGCGAACCCGTTCCGGTGGCGGCTCCGCGAGCTGATCAACATGCGGGTCGCCACGGGCAAGGCGGTGGCCAACCCCCTGGAGATCCAGTACTGGAGCCAGACGCCCTCGCTGTTCGGGGGCGGCGCGGCCGCCAAATTCTCCGCGCGCCCGGCCGGTTCCGCCCCGCCTCCGCAACGGATCCCGCGCGGCGCCGGCCCGGACTTCCTGCGGGAGGCCATGGCGCGGACCCTTTCAGCAGGCGCCGGGGTGCGCTTCGATTTCTTGGTCCAGCTCCAAACGGACCCTGCGGCCATGCCCGTCGAGGACGCCACCGTGCCCTGGGACGAGGACCGCTCCCCGTACCGCGCGGTGGCCACGCTGTGGATACCCGCGCAGCAGTTCGACACGCCCGAGCGGGACGCGCTGGCCGAACACCTCTCGTTCACGCCCTGGCACGGTCTGCCGGAACACCGGCCCCTGGGCAACACCAACCGGGTGCGGCGGCGCGCGTACGACCTCATCTCTCTGTTGCGCCACGAGCGGAACGGCCGGGAGCGAACGGAGCCCGCCGCCGCTGCGACTTTCCCGCATGAACTTTTCCAGGACCAGCCACCCGCGGTTGGGCCTGGCGAAGCGGGCGGGTCGCCGCGCGATGAGGGGGGAAAGAACCCGGATGAGGAACCGGAACCGTCCAGCATGACGCTGCTGCACCGGGTGCTGCCGGGTCGGGAGGAAACGCTCAGGGCGCTCCTGCGCGTCATCGGCAACGACATCCGGGGCGCGCGGGACAATACGTACATCCGCTTCAAGGAGTTCGAACGTATCCACTTCGCGCGCTGGGTACTACTGCCGCCGCCTGAGGACGCGCCGCGGGCGGCGTGGCAGCTCGCCTTCGGTACGGATCACGACGGGACCGACGCCGAATTGGTGCGCGAACTGGCCGCCAAAGCGGGCGGGGCGCTTGACGCGATCTATTCCCACTGCGACGGCTGGCCGGGGGCGCGGAACATCGACCCCGCGGTCCGGTACCTGCTGTCGGGGCGCCTGCCGTACGCCGCCCGGCACGTGGCCTGCCGGCGCCGGAGCGTCGCCGCCCTGCGCCAGGCTCTGGAGAACCGCGAGGCGATGCAGCGGTTCGTGGACGACACCCTCCAGCCCAAAATCGTGGCGGCCGAACAGCCCCCGCCGGACGGCGCGGCGGCCCGCGAGGTCGTAGCCCGCATCGCCGCGGGGACCGGAGCTACCCTGCCGCCGCGCCCCGCGCCTCTGAACTGGCAGCTCCCCGCCCTGGGCTTGCTCGTCCTTGGCGGCGGGGCGTGGGGGCTGTCGCGTCTGTCGCGAGCGGGACGGGTGGGCGCTCTGGCGGGCGTCGCGGGCGCGGCCGGGGCGTACCTGCTGGCCCTCCGCGCCCGCGAGGAGGGCGACGCGCGGGAGTGGGTGCCGGCCGAGCCGCCGGAGCGGGAGCACCTGGCCGAGCTGCGCGCGTGGGAGGACCGCATCGTCCAGAACCAGATGACCCACCTGGTAGACGTTAAGCCGGGCGCGTTTCGCCGCGCGACGCTGCGCGGCGTCTTCGCGGCCATCGATTTCCTGGCCCGGTTCCACTGGAACCGGGGGGACCTGGGCGGCATCCCGACCATCCACTTCGCACGCTGGGTGCTGATCGACGGCGGACGACGCCTGCTGTTCTTCTCCAACTACGACGGGAGCTGGGAGAACTACCTGGGGGACTTCATCGACCGCGCCTCCGTCGGCCTCACCGGGGTCTGGAGCAACACCGTGGGCTTCCCGCCCGCCCGGTTCCTGGTCGGCGACGGGTCGCGGCGCGCGGAAGCGTTCAAGAACTGGACGCGTCAGAACCAGATCGAGACGCAGGTCTGGTACAGCGCGTATCCGGACGTCAGTGTGGTGAACTTGCTGGACGCCCTCGCGCTGTGCGAGGGCCGCGAGGTGGCGGAAGCCCCGCCGGGACGCGCGTCCGTGGCGTGGCTGCAGCGGCTGTGAGCGAGCCGCCGGTTTGTAAGCAGAAGGAGGCGCGGTGATGGCGGGAACGACGGCGGAGGGGGCATGCCCCGGCGGAACGGAAGGGTTCGAGCTGGAGAAGGCCGACATCCAGGGTATCGTGCTGGCCGGTTTCGGCGATCTGGGCCATGCCGCGTATCTGCTCCTGCGGTTCACCCCCGAAGGCATCGCGGACCGGCGGCGACTGGCCGCGGCGTTGGAAGCGGCCGCCGCCGAGGTGACGCCCGCCTCCACGCGGCCCCGCGACGAGGCGGTAAACCTGGCCCTGACGATGCCGGGGCTGACGGCCATGGGCCTGCCCGACTCGGCGGGCCCGTTCCCGCCGGAGTTTCTCGGAGGCATGACCGAGCCGTTCCGATCGCGTGCGTTGGGCGACGTCGCCGGGAACGACCCGACGCTCTGGGAGTGGGGCGGCCGGGAGGAGACGACGCCCCACGTGCTGTTGTTGTGCTACGCAGACACGGCGGCGCGGCTGGACGCGCTGGTCGGGCGGCAGCGGGAGCGCTGGGAGGCGTCCGGCCTGGCCGTGATGCTGGCCGAGGAGCGGTCGACGCCGGGCCTGAAGTACGAACACTTCGGCTTCCGGGACGACGTGACCACGATCCCCATCGAGGGTGGGCACCTTTCCTCCAAGCGGGTCGGGCGGCCGCCGGTGAAGGCGGGCGAGTTCGTGCTCGGCTACCGTG
>CADCTO010000007.1 GCA_902805585.1 uncultured Armatimonadota bacterium
CGCCGAGGCGCACGGCTACCCCATTCACCACCGCCTCAGCCGCTTCGGCAACCGGCGCCTGAACTCGGTGCTCCACATCATGGCCGTGACCCGTCTGCGCGCCCACGCCGAGACGCAGGCCTTCATCGCCAGCGCCACCAGCCGGGGCAAGTCGCGCCGCGACGCCCTGCGCATCGTCAAGCGGCGCCTCGCCCGGCGCGTCTGGCTGACCATGATGGGCGACGCAACGCGCGACCCTTGACACAGAGAAGCTTCAAGTCACATCGGGCCCGTACCGGTGATGAGCAGCGGTGCCGCTCCGACGTGGCCGACAGCTCCCTTCCAAGGCACGAAGCCGGCGCAAGAACGGGTCAGACCAAGCGGAACGGCACCTCCCAGTGAGTTTCGCAGCGCGAGAACTCCGTCCGCCTCACGCAGCCCGTTGGTAGCTGTGGTGAAGCCCGCCCAAGATGGCACGCGACCGCACCGCGCCGCGCGTGGCCGGGCTGCGCCCCATGGGACGCGGCGGCTCGAGTGCCAGGCTGCGGTGCGGCCGGTCGGCGTTGTAGTAGGCCACGTACTCGGCAAGGACGCTGCGCAAGTGCCGCTCATTGAGGACGAGCACATGGTCCAGGCAGTCGTTCCGGAGCGTGCGCACCATCGGCTCGGCAACGGCGTTCGCCTTCGGGGAGCGGAACGGGGTGAGCAGCGTGTCGATGCCGGCAGCCTGGGCACGCGGTACGAAGTCGCCACCATAGACGCGGTCGCGATCCCGGATGAGGTACTTGGGTTGGCGGCCCCAAGGGGTTGCCTCGATGAGCTGCCGCCATACCCACGCTGCGGTGGGGTGCGCCGTCACCGCCACGTGGACCAGCTCGCGCCGGCCATGGCTGATGAAGAACAGCACGTACAGCGTCCTGAACGTGAGCGTCTGCACCGTGAACAGATCGGCGGCCCAGATGGCGTGCGCGTGGGTGCGCAGGAACGTGCCCCAGGTCTGGCTCGGCGGCCGCGGCGCGGGACGCCAGCGGTAGCGGCGGATGGAGCCGTTGCTGGCGGCGATGCCAAGCTTGCGCAGCTCGCCGCGGATGCGCTCGGTGCCCCACAGTCGGTTCTGCTCCGAGAGGCGCCGGATGAGGTCCCGCACCTCCTGGGGCAGCCGCGGCCTACCCATGGGCCGCCGCGAGCGCCACCACCAGAACAGGCGCCAGCCCTGGCGGTGCCAGCGCAGCACCGTCTCCGGTTGCACCAGCACGAGGTGCCGGCGCCAGTCGGCGCACAGGCGCTGCATCACGACCCAGAAGAGCCGGTCGTGCCAGCGCACGCGGGGTCGCCGTCGGGGGCGCAGCGCCACTGCAAGTTGCTGGCGCAGAAGCAGGTTCTCCAGCAACAGCGTGTGTCGATCACGGAACGCCCCGCAGCTGGCGGCCTGCCGCCGGTGCTTCCGCTGCAGGGCCGGGTGTGGTCGCACACTCGGTGCGCTGCTACCGGGCGAGAGGCCGGCGCACGTCGCGGAGCAGCGCCTGGAGGAAGGGGCGCCCGAGGCCCGCGAGGACGAAGGCGGCGCCTGCCGCGACGCCAGCGTCGACGCTGGCCCTTCCTTGCCGTGCCCAGTAGACGTCCTTGAGGCGCAGCCATAGGGCGAACTCGTCCAGCGTGAGCGCCGCCCCGATTCCGTAGAGCAACGCCAGCCGGTCACGGGACCGCGGCCGCTCGACGGTGGTCGAGAGATAGCCGGTGAGCAGGAGAAGGACGATACCCCCCACCAGGTGGTGGACGTGCACGCTGCCGATCTGGATACCGCCGCCCCGGTGCAGCGCGCGCGCGAGGAACGACTGCCTGCGCCTGACGGCGTGGGTGACGCCCCGCACGCCGAGGAACGTCACCAGGAACGCCACGCAGACGAGGAAGCGCGGGTAGCGGTCGGAGTGCACCATGTGCGTCTCCCACCTGGTGGTGATCCGAGGTACCAACCCGGACCGGGACGAGAACTCGTGGTCGGGAGGCGGCGTGTCGCGCGGCGTGTTATTGGGCACCGGCCGGATCCTTTCGCTTCGCTCGTGCGCGCAGTGCTGGCACGAGCCGCGCCACCATTGGGCGGCCAGACAGCGGCATCGCGCACGACCTCAACGACGCTGACCCAAAAGGCGGCTCACCCGACACCCGCTTGGTCGTTCGTCCGGGCTCGCACGCCGGTCTACTAGCACCGTGGGGGGGAGCAGACACCCAGGCGTGGCGCCTGGGTATATGGAGGCACGCCCAGGCGCCACGCCTGCAATGGTGACATTGCTGGCGAATTCGTGGGACTGGCGCAAGTGCGTCGCGGCGGGGGCATTGTCAAGTTGAGCGGCGGCGATGGTACTTTGGAGCCAGTTGAAGCCGCGCCGTGCCGGCCGGCCTATCTGGAGGCTTCGCCGCCGATCGCAGCGAATTCAGCTTCTCCTCGGTCAACTTGACAATGCCTGGGACGGGCACCGGGAACCGACCAGAACACGTTCCGCGCCCTGCGTCGGGACCCACGCGCCGCCGAGTCATTCCCGCAGGACGTTCAGGAGCTGCGCGGCTATCTCAGCGGGCAGAGCCTGATCCCGGGCGTGGACGCAACGCCAGCAAAAGGCACAAACGTCCCCCTGTACATCCTCGGGTCCTCGCTGTTTGGCGCACAGCTGGCGGCCCTGCTGGGGCTGCCGTACGCCTTCGCCTCCCACTTTGCGCCCGACGCCTGAAGGACAGCCGCTGGTACACAACTTCAAGTACACCGCTGCCGGGACGCCACCCGCGGTGAAAGCCTATCTGGATGCGTTCGCCGCCCGCCTGGAGGCAGACGAGCTGATCATCGCTCACACGGCGCCCACCGTGGCAGAGCGGCTGCGCTCCGTGCAGCTCACCGCCGAGGTCATGCAGACGGAGTCTTTCCTCGCCTCGCCGTTGAAGGTGCCGCCGTCCAGTTCGCTGACGCGGTCATCGCCGCCGATACCGAGTGTTGCGACGACCCCTAGAACCTGGGTTCTACGCCGGCATCATCCTGCTGGACGCACACATGGCCAGAGCTCGCGACGCCTTCATTCG
>CADCTO010000008.1:0-10674 GCA_902805585.1 uncultured Armatimonadota bacterium
CACCGCTGCGGCGGCACCGCCGCCCGCCCGGCGCCCGCCGCCGCGCCCCCGTGCTCCCGGAGGCGGCGTTTGTGCCCCTGGTGCATCCCCGCCAGGGCCGCGAGCAGGATGCCGGGCCGGAACAGCAGGTGCGCGAGCATCAGCCGCCCTTCCGGGAGGCGGTGCAGCAGCGCCACGGCCATGGCCACGAGCAGCGCGCCCGTGCCGGCGATCCGGACCCACCACCTGTCCGTGCGCCAGGCCAGGAAGTGGGCGGCGCCGTAGGCGGCGGCGAGGGCCGTGGCGAGGAGCGCCGCGCAGTAAAGCCAGGAGAGCACGCCCGGGGTGACATCCCCGGCGGGGAACGGCATTCCCGGCGTCATCCGTGCCCGCCCCCGGCCCGCTTCAGCGCGGCGTTCTCCCGCTTCAGCTCGGCCACCTGCTGCTTCAGCTCGGCGTTCTCGCGCATCAGCCGCGCCATCTCCTCGCCGACCACCCCCTCCGCGCCGGCCTTGGCCGCGTTCAGCCCGGAGAGTGCCGCACGAGCCAACGCGGAGCGCGCCGCGTCCCACGCGGCCGGCTTGCTCTTGCTCATTCCCGGCGGCCCTCCTGCGGCCGCTCTGCCGCCGCCTCTCGCGCCGGCCTCATTCGTCCTTCAGATAGCGCAGCATTCGGGCGGGCTTGCCCTGGTTCGGGCCGCTCGTGTAGACGTGGCCGGGGTCGTCGCGCACGATCTCGATGAGGCCCCTGGCCTCCATCTGCGCCAGCTCGCGCTCGAACCGTTCGGACATGCCCTCGTCGTCGTCGAACTGGACGCCGTGTCGCTCCGACAGGACTAGGTGCGACGCCTTGTAGCCCCCGCCGCTGCGCTTCAGGTTGTCGAGGACGAAGCGCCACAGGTCTCCCCCTTCGCCCGTGATAATCATGCCTCCCCCGCCTTTCCCTTCCTGCCGCCGTCGGCGGCCGCACCCACGCACGACTGTCCTACTCGTATGCCTTGCTCGTACACGGGCTTGACCTCGGCGGACGGGTGCCCACTTACTGTGGTCTTGCCCGGCTTCGCCGGATGTTCGTACTGGCGGTGGCTGCCCTCCGTGCCGACATGAACCCACCCGTCTTCGCGCAGCTTTTTGATGACATCCCGGACCTTCACGTTGGCCCCAGCGCAGGTGTCGGTTTGTCTTTCGGTTGCTGTCTCAGTCGCGCCCGCCCCCGGCCGGCCCTTCGACCTCCACGCGCAGCGTGAGGGCCAGGCCGGCGAAGGTTTCGCCCCAGCCGCAGGGCTCGCCGTCCTGCATCCGTCCGCGCTCGTGATCGACGTCGGCGCCGACTGCCTCCTCGACCGCGGCCAGTAGGCGCCGGCTCGCTGGCGTGTCTCGGAGGTGCAACGGCAGGGTGTCGGCAGCTTTATTGCCACCGGGGGGAGGGGCGCCTTCGGGCAGCAGCAGGTTCAGCACGTAGTCGGCGACGCGTGTGGCTTCCTCGGCGTGTCGGCGCGCCTCGTCCGACTCGCCCGTCTCGATCAGCGTTGCGGTTGCCTGGGCGCCGCGGCTGGTGCGGTCCGCGGCGCGTGCTCCTTCGGCGAGCTGGTCCCGCCTCACGGCAGCGTGCCGGCATTGCGCCGCCGGCGGATCGCCTGGCCTCGCGGGCAGGTGCTCTTGTGGTCGAGACCATCGCCGCCGCAGGTGCAGCGGATCTGCTCCAGCGGGAGCGGCGTCCTGCCCGGTCCCGGCGGTGCCAGGCGGCCGTTCGCGGCGCTGTGGGCCTTCTCGCGCTCGCTGGTGAACATGCCCAGGAGGCGGGCCGCGTCTCGGCGCGCTTCCTCGTTCGAGCTTCCGGCGCGCAGCCCCGACGTCCGCCCCTCCGATGTGTTCATCGCTATGGTAGTCTCCGGACTACAGTGTACCCTAACGGTCGCCTCTGCGACGGGTTGTAAAAAGAGCCTAATATTGAATGGAACCGGTGACACTTGTTGCGGCCTGAGACTCCGAGTCTGTTCGTTCGCCCCGAACTCGTGTCGCGGGCCGTCGCCGGCTACGAGCAGGTCCGGGGCGCGGCCGGTCGGGACGGGGGAGGGGAGCGGGAGCGCGGGCGCGGGCGCCTGCGGGCTCGGCTCGCCGAACTGGAGGCCAAAGAGCGCGCGACGGTCCAGGTCCAGATCGCCGGGACCGCTCAGGAGCGGGCACGGGCCGCGGCGGAACTTGCGGGGCTGGAGCAGGGGAGGGTCGGACCGGTCCGACCCTCCTCGAACGCCGAGCGTGACGCCGCAGCGGCCGTCGCGGGCCTTCTGCCGCGGTTCGCGGAGAGCCCATGGCCGACCCCGAGGCCCCGGTCACAAAAAAGCGCGACCTGCTCGACCACCAGGGAGAGCAGGTCGCGCCGGCCGCGGACAGGGCCGCGGGTGATTTTCGGGTCTACTTGAAGGCGGAAGCGTCCGCCGCGCTCACGTCCGCCGCTCTCGCGGCTACTTGCCCGGGGGAGACGTTCCCGTTGCGCCGCCTGGTGAATGGTGAGCGCATCACGATACCGCGGTAATCGAGGCCCGCGGCGGCCAGCGCGCGGTCCCACGACGGGAACCGGCGCCGGGCGGCGGTGATGAGCGTGATGTTCTCCTGCTCCATCGTCTTGGCGTTGAGCCGCTTGCCCTGCGCGTACAGGTCCCGCACCCGGCGCAGCACCTCGTCGTCGTTCCAGTCCTGGTAACGGCGGATATCGTCGTAGTTCAGGCCGGCGGCCTCCAGGGCAGCCTTCCAGGAGCCGAAGTGGCTCTTTTTGGTGGCCGCCGCCGCCAGGCTCGGGTCGAGGCCGAGCGACACGTGGCGCCACGACAGGTCTTCCCCCCTGGCGTGCAGCTCGCGGATGCGCTCGGTGATGCGCTTGTCCGTCCAGACCTTGTACTTCCGGATTTCGTCGTAGTTCAGCCCGGCGAACTCCACGGCTTCCTGCCACGTCCCGAAGTAACGCGTCGCGGCGCGAAGCAGGGACAGATTCTCGCGGGCCATGCCCGAATACGAAAGGTCCTCCTCCACTTCGTGGCGGCGCAGAATCTCCTGAGCGATCGTGTCTTTATTCCACTTACGCACTTTGCACTTACTCCTCGCGGCTGCGGGCCGCGCCGCCGCTCTCGGGGGGCATCTTCCCCCATCTAAATGTCGTACAAAAAGGAAGCGATGCTCAGCCTTGCTTCCTGAAACATTCTCTCGCGTGTACCGTCCCCGGTCGCCCGTTCTACTACTTACGACGCATAGCGTTTCCGAAGGTTCAAACGATTAACAAGCGCCAAGCCTGCTTGGAACGGCAGATAAAACGCATCAGCCCGCTCTATCAAACGGTTTGAACGACTACGTATATAATGACGCCACCGACGGGTAATTGGTTACCAGTATTTCCGGCATCCTTCAAGAAAAATCCGGTGCGGAGGAACGACCCATGGAAGAGCGCAACAGCGGCGGTGACGACGAGCGGCCCGATTCGGGCGACGGGGGCGCGGTGAACCCGATCATCCCTCTGCCCCTCGGCGGGCTCGCCGCGGCCGGCGGGCACCTGGGAGCGGCGGCGGGGAGCCTGAACACGCCGGCGGGTGGAGCCGCCGCCCTCACCGCAGGCGTCCTTCCGGCCGGAGTCGCCGGAGGGGAAGCCGACGAGGACGCCGACATGCGGATCGCGGAGCGGGTCGAGGAGGCGCTCGCCGGCGACGGGCGGCTGCACGCGACCAATATCAGCGTGGCGATCGCGGAGGGGACGGCGGAACTCTCGGGCACGGTCGCCTCGGAGCGCGAGCGGCGGACGGCGGCCGACGTCTGCGCACGTGTGCCGGGCGTGCGCGCCGTGGAGAACCGGCTGACCGTGCAGGCGTAGAGGCTTTGATTGACACCGGTCGGACGCCGTGCTACAATACTTTCGGTCAGGAGTCCGGAAAAACCACCGCATGGCATCCACCCCGTCGCGCCGCCCATCACGTCTGTTCCGCCTGCTCACGTCGCTCCTCGTTTTTCTGATTCCGTCGGCCCCTGCGTCCGCGGACAGCCCCTTCCTCACCGACGATGGCGCGCCGAACGCCCTGTTCTGGGCCACGGGGGCGGCGACCATGGCGGCGGATCAGCCGCTGTACGACGCGGCACAGCGGCTGGACTCGCCCGCCACGCACAAGGCGGCGGTCTTTTTCAACCACGTCGGCGACGGGCGGGTCCAGGCCGGGGTTTTCGGGCTCCTGCTCCTGGCAGGCAACGGGACCGATCGGAGGATCGCGCGGCGCGGCCTGCACGGTGCGGTCGCCGGAGGCCTCCTGGTGGCCCTGCTGAAGGCGACGACGCGCCGGGCGCGGCCCTACGCCGGGCGCGGGCCGGACTTCGGCGCACGGCCGGCGCGCCGCGCTCCGGCGGATGCCCGACCTTCCGGTGAGATCGGGGCGCCCCTGGAAGAGCTGTCGGTCGCCCAGCAACTGGCGGGGAAACAGGACTCGGTACGCTCCTTCCCCTCCGGACACAGCGCGGCCGCTTTCTCGCTGGCGACGGTCTGGGCCAACGAGCGCCCGCGCGACCGCGGCCTTGCCTACTCGCTGGCGGTCCTGGCAGGCCTGTCCCGCATCGGCCTCAAGCAGCACTGGCCGTCGGACGTGTTCTGGGGGGCGGCCATCGGCACGGCGGCGGGCAACGCGGCGAACCGGGGCGTCCCGTTCGGGCTGATGTTCCGGGTCCGTTGACAGGAAGAACGCCGTTGCGCCGCTCCCGCAGGGATGAGGACCCCGGTCGGCAGGTGGGCAACCGCCCACTACTTCTGCTCGCCGTCACCGTCTTCCTCGACCTGCTGGGGTTCGGGCTGATCCTGCCCAACATCCCGCGCTATATCGAGACCGCCGTCGGCAACGACCACGCCCACGCCGCCGCCATCGGGGGACTGCTCGCCGCCTCCTATTCCTTCACGCAGTTCCTGTTCGCGCCGATGTGGGGGCGCTACTCGGACCGCGTCGGCCGCCGCCCGATCCTGCTCCTGTCGCTCATCGGCATCGCCGGGTCGTTCACGCTGTTCGGGCTGGCCGAAGAACACCTGTGGATGCTGTTCGCCGCGCGCCTGCTCGCGGGCCTGTTGTCCTCGGCCTCCATCGGGGTCGCGTTCGCGTATGTCGCGGATGTGACGACCCCGGAGAACCGCGCGCGGGGTATCGGGCTGCTGGGGGCGTGCTTCGGCATGGGCTTCATCCTGGGGCCCGCGGTCGGCGGGGTGCTCGGCCACTACGGGCTGGGCGTGCCCGCCTTCACGGCCGCCGCGATGGCGCTGGTCAATTTTGTCTTCACCCTGCGCTTTTTGCCCGAGTCGCTGACCGACGCCGCAAGGGCGCAGGCGCAGGCGCTCGGCGCCTTCAATCTGGGCCTGCTCGCGCGCGTCATCCGCGGCCCCGCGGGGTTTCTGTTCGCGCTGACGTTCCTGGTCACGTTCGCCTTCTCGGCGCTGGAACAGACCTTCAGCTTCTACCTGCTCAGCGTTTTCCCGGAATCGGTCCGGCAGGACAACCAGCCGCTCATCAGCGGCCTGATCCTGGGGATGGCGGGGCTGGTGGCCGTGGTGATCCAGGGCGGGCTGATCGGCCGGCTGGTGGCGCGTTACGGCGAGGGGGGCGTCGCCCTCGCCGGGCTGCTGTTCATGGCGGTCGGGTTCGGGCTGTTCCCGCTGCCGCGTCACCTGGGGGCGCTGGTGGCGGGCCCGATGCTGCTCCTGTCGGTCGGCAGCGCGCTCACCCGGCCCGCCTTTTCGGCCCTCGTCTCGCGCAAGGCGAACCTGGGCCAGGGCCTGACGCTGTCCACGTCGCAGTCGTTCGACGCGCTGGCCCGCACGTTCGGGCCGATCACCAGCGGCTGGCTGTTCTCGGCGTTCGGCCCGCACGTGCCCTACATCACCGCCGCCGTCGTCATGGCGCTGGCGCTCGGGCTGGGGCTGGCCCGGCGGAGCGACATGGCCCTGCGCGAACCGCTGGCGAACCCCCTCCAGGGAATCTAGCCTCATGCCAAACCTTCGACACCTGCTCCTGTGCGCGCTCGTGGTGCTGCTCGCCTCGGGCTGCGCGCGCCCCGTGGAACGCCAGGCGGAGCGGCGCATCAACGCGCTGTTGCCGGAGTACGTCGGCCCCGCCCAGAAGTATTCCAGCCGCGTCCGGGGCGACGTGGGCGCCCTGGCACGCGGCCGGGCCCGCCACGTCCATGTGGACGGCGTGCAGGTGCGCCTGGATGAGGCGCTGACGGTGGATACGCTCGCGCTGGACCTGGGCGACGTGGAGGTGGACACCAAAGCGGGCCGCCTTCGCGCGATCCGGAGCATCGCCTTCTCCGCCACGCTGCGCGAGGCGAACCTCAACCGCTACGTGCGCGCCCGCCGCGCGGAGATCCCGGACCTCCAGGTGGAACTGCGTCCGGCGGGCGCGCTGGTACGCGCCCGTCCCGAGGTGTTGGGCGCGGGGGTGCCGATCCAGGTGGAGGGGACCATCACCCCGCGGGCAGGCGGCAGGCTTCTGGATTTTTCGCCCGGCGCGGCCCGGGTGTCGGTGGTGCCGGTCCCCGCCTCCGTCCTCCAGTACCTCGCGCGCGAACTGAACCCCATCGTGGACCTGTCCACGCTGCGCGTCCCGGTCCGCGTGGCGAGGACCCGCACCGAGCAGGGCGTGCTGATCCTTGAAGGCGACGTCGACCCGGCCGACCTGCTCCGTGCGGCGGGCGGCGGCGCCTCCGCTCCCTGACGCCCGGCTCCGCCTCACCTGTCCGGCAAGTACGACGCGAAGACGTTTGTCAGGAAAAAGTTGACGACGGCGACGCCGGCGACGACGAACAGAAGGATGCCGCCGAGGCGACGCGATGTGCGTGGAAGGCAGGCGAGCAGACAGACACCGAGGATGATCGCCCACGGCCGGAAGGGACTGTCCGGCTGCAGAAATTCGGGTAGCGTCACGAGTGGCCCTCACAACAGATAGCGCACGAAGGATGTCCACCGTGGTTGTGCCGGCGGTGGTGTTTTATTATCGGCATCCTGCGCGACGGTCTGCATGAAGTTTTCGCGCCCGCCGGCGGGCGCGGAGGCGGCCTTCCTCTCGGTCGGTCACGCTCCGCGCCCACCGGTCCTGCGCCGCTACAGCAGCTGGAACACGAGCTCGACGGGGTAGAAGACGCCGCCGAACGGCGATGTGGTCATGTTGACGCCGTTCCTGCCGGCAACGGCTTCGCAGAACACCTTCCAGCTGGCCGCGGGCACGATCCCGCTCTGGCGCAGCAGGCCGTTGATGGAGCCCACCATGCCCGACTTCCCGCCGCGCGGCGAGAAGGACACGCGCACGCGGCGCCCCGGCGGGGCCGCCACGCGGAAGGTATACACCAGGCCGTACGCGCCGTCCATGTGCTTGCTCATCCCGGCCACGGGCTGGCCGATGCGGAAGGTCTGCCGCTTGCTGTCGGCCGTCAGGGCGATCTGGACCTCGCGCCGGGGGGCGGCCACGGCCACCGCCCGCGCGCCGGGCACGGTCCACCGGCCGTGCCGGTAGTAGATGCGCAGACGCGTGTCCTGATCGGCACGCACCGTCATGATGCCGGACGCGACCTGGAGAGGCTTCAGGCCGATGGCGAACCGGGCACCGCCCTTGCCCCGGTAGTGCCGCTGCGCCCCGGACAGGAACCGGGCCATCGCCTGGCGCCCCGCCACCGAGGGGTCCGTGCGTGCGTCGCCGATGCCCTTGCGAACGGCGATGTTCAGCGGCTTGTTTTTCGAGCCCTGGAAGGCGACCACGAGGGGCGCCCGGCCCGACGTGCCGTTCCGGTAATGGAAGAAGATCGTGTACGTGCGTCCGCCGATCAGCTTCGCGTCGGCGACGACGCCCGGCATCCGGATCTTCTCCGGGTTGTTGCAGAACAGAAGGTAGTCCTGGGCGTTCGCCGGGAGCATGGCCCCCAGGAGCGCGATAAACGTCCAGATAACGAGCTTCATCGGTCGTATCTCCTGCATTCGGTTTGAATTCGCGCTGATCCTCATATTTTTTAGACAATCGAAAAGGGCGTTCGGTGTCACCGGGACACCACTAATTATCGGATTCCGCGAGCACATGCACAGGGGCGGCGTGCGGCTACGGTGAATAAAAGATGCGTCATGTCCCGCACCCGCCGATTCCTGCGCTTCCCGCTGACGCGGATCGTCATCGCTCTGGCCGTTTTCGCCGGCCTGGCCTGGGGGCTGAGCTTGGCCATCGCGCTGCCTCTGGCGACGTATGGCGGCACAATGGAGGCAGTCGGTCCTGCCGGGCTGCTCGTCGTGGAGCAGGCGGTCGCCTCGGTCGCCGCCGTCGCCGCGCTGCTGTTCGTCGGCCGCGTCATCGAGCAGCGCTCCCTGGAGGAGATCGGGCTGCGACCCCACAGGGCGGCGCGCGAACTGCTCGCCGGTTTCGGGATCGGCGCGGGCATCCTGTGCGGGATCATCGGCGTGCTTGCGCTCCTGGGTTGGTACCACGTGGCGGGCTTCGTCGGCCCACCGGGCCGCGTGCCTGCCGCCGCCCTGCAAGCGCTCCTGCTCTTTTTCTTCGTGGCCGTGTCCGAGGAAACGCTGTTCCGGGGCATCGTGTTCCGCATTTTGGAGGAGGGGATCGGTTCCTGGTTGGCGATCGCCGTCAGCGGCCTGTTCTTCGGCCTTGCGCACCTGGGGAATCCGAACGCCACGCCGCTCGCCGCGGCCGGGATCGCCCTCGATGCCGGGGTGCAGCTCGCGGCGGCCTACATGCTGACGCGGAGCCTCTGGCTGGCGACCGGCATCCACTGGGCGTGGAACTTCTTCGAGGGGCCGGTCTTCGGGACGCCGGTTTCCGGTCAGCCGTTCCCCGCGATCCTTGATGGCGTCGTGCGCGGGCCGGAGCTCTGGACCGGCGGCGCCTTCGGCCCGGAGGCCGGGCTGGTGAGTATCGGGCTGAGCGGCGGCGTGGGCGTCGCCCTGCTGGTCCTGGCCGTCCGGCGGGGGCAGGTGGTGACGCCGGGGTGGATGCGGCGCGGCGGCGGCCGGGTCAGCGCTCCGACGGCGGGGGAGGGTTGATCGCGAGCAGGCGCAGTTCGGTCATCTCCTCGACGGCGTAGCGCACCCCCTCGCGCCCGAAGCCCGAGGCCTTCTCGCCGCCGTAGGGCATGTTGTCGACCCGGTACTGGGGCACGTCGTTGGCGATCACGCCGCCCACCTCCAGCGCGTCGAACGCCTGGAGGATGCGCCCGATGTCGCGCGTGAAGACGCCCGCCTGGAGTCCGTACTGGCTCTGATTCGCGCGTTCCAGCGCCTCGGGCCAGGTGTCATAGGGCTCCACGACGGCGACCGGGCCGAAGACCTCCTCGCACGCGACCGCCATCTCCGGCCGCGTGTTCGTCAGGATCGTGGGGCCGAGGATGCTGCCGTTCCGTTGGCCGTGCAGGAGCGCCCGCGCGCCGCCCGCGATCGCGTCGCACACCCACTGCTCCGTTCGCCCGATCGCGGCCTCGTTGATCATCGGGCCCAGATCGGTCGCCTCGTCCGCCGGGTCGCCGGCACGAAGGGAACGCGCGCCGGCGACCAGGGCTTCCGCGAACGTTTGGAAGACCGGCCGGTGGACGAAGATGCGCTGGACGGAGATGCACACCTGGCCGGCGTTGGCGAACGCGCCGGATACGCAGCGGCGCGCCGCGTCGGCGATGTCGGCGTCGCCGTGGACGAGGACGGCCGCGTTGCCGCCCAGCTCCAGCGTGACACGCTTGCGGTTCGCCCGCTCCTTGAGGCGCCAGCCCACGGGCACCGAGCCGGTGAACGACAGCACCTTGATGCGCGGATCCGTCGCGAGCGGTTCGCCCAGACGGGCTTCGCTCGCGGCGATCACGCTCAGCGCCCCCGTGGGCCAGTCGGTCTCGTGGATCACCTCAGCGAGCCGCAGCGCCGTAAGCGGCGTCTTCTCCGCGGGCTTGAGGACGATGGGGCAGCCGGCCGCCATCGCGGGAGCGACCTTGTGCGCCACCAGGTTCAGCGGGAAGTTGAAGGGCGTGATCGCGCCGACAGGCCCCGCGGGGAAGCGCCGCGTCAGGCCGATTCGTCCTGCCGAGACCGGGTTCAGGTCCAGCGGCAGCAGGTCGCCGCCCAGACGGCGGGCCTCGTCGGCGGCCAGCGAGAACACCAGGAGGGCGCGGTCCACTTCGCTGCGGGCGTCGCGGATCGTTTTGCCGGCCTCGTCGACGATGCCGCGCGCGAACTCCTCGCGCCGCGCCGCGATCCCGTCCCGAACGGCCATGAGGATGCCGTGGCGCTCACAGGACGAAAGCCGTCGCGTCGCCGTGAACGCGTCCGCGGCAAGCCCGATGGCCCGCTCCATGTCGGGCGCTTCGCCCAGCGTCACGCGGCCGACGACGCGGCCGTCGAACGGGCTCGTGATGTCCCGTTCTGCCGAGCCGCCGACCCACTCGCCCCCGATGTACTGCTTCCACGTCTGCATCGCCCGCTCTCCCTGATGGGATTGTACCCCTATCCCCCCTCCTGCCCCCTTCCCTGCCGAGCCGCTTCGCGGAGGGAAGGGGGAGCCGGTCACCGTCTCCTGGCGATGCTCCGCGCGGGGCGTGGGGTGGACGGGAGCGCCGGTGTAACTCGCGTTGCCTTGGCCACTGGCTCCCCCTTCCCTGTGAGCGAAGCGAACGGAGCAGGGAAGGGGGAAGGGGGGATAGGTCCCGG
>CADCTO010000008.1:10684-12635 GCA_902805585.1 uncultured Armatimonadota bacterium
GGGCAGAGGAAAGCCCTGGTGCAACTCGCCTAGCTTTCGCCGCCGGCTCCCCCTTCCCTCCGCGAAGCGGCTTGTCAGGGAAGGGGGAAGGGGGGATAGGTCCCGGAGGCCGGAAAGGATAGGAGGTATAATCAACGTATCCCAAGTCGCCCGTGGGGGGCGGCCCCGAGGTACCACATGATGTTCACCTTCAGCGCGCGCCGGCGCGCGCTGGTCTTCGTCGCTGTGTCGCTTGCCGTGCTCGTTCCGTGGGCGGGGAGCGCGCGGGCGGGGATGAAAGGTCAGCCGCAGCCGCCGGCCGACGCGGTCGCGAAGATCCGGGCCGCCACGGCGGAGATCCTGGGGACCGGTGACCTCGGCAAGGCGCGGCCCGAACTGTTCGTCGCCGTCGAATCCGTCGCCACCACCGATGTGACCCCGCACCTTGCTACGGTCGTCCGCGACGATACCAGCTTCAACGGTCTGTTGTCCACGTTCGAGGAGGCCGCCGCGAAAAAGGGCGACGACGCCCGCTTCGCCCGGTATAACCTGGCGCGCGTGTACTGGCTCCGGTCGCGGCTCGCCACCGGCCAGGCGCGCGTGGCGGCCATCGATTCGGCGGGCGAGACCATGGAGGAGGTCGTCAAGGACAGCCCGCGGGACCGGGTGCCCTGGGAGTTCCTGGGCGACATCCGGCTGGAGCAGAACGACGTGGACGGGGCGCTCGCCGCCTTCGGCAAGATCTCCACGGCCGAGGAGTCCGGCGCGGCCGCCTACGCGCAGCTCCGGACCGGCGACGTCTACCGCCGGGCGAACCGGCCCGAACAGGCCGAAGCCGCGTACCGCGCGGGCATCCGCCTGGACGCGTCCTCGGGGAACGCGGGGCGCGAGACCCTGCACCGCCTGTACCAGGGGCTGGCCGAGGTCTACTTCGACCGGAACAACGAGCCCGCCGCCCTGGACGCGCTCCAGCGCTCGACCCGGGTCACGCAGGAGCCCCGGGCGCCGTTCCGGATGCGGCTCGACGTCGCGCAGCGGATGCTGCGACGGGGGCTGAACAAGGCCGCCATCGCCGCCTACGCCGACGCCGCCGTGCGCTTCGCGCCCGACGACGAGGTCGCGAAGGCGCTCCGCGACCAGGCACGCGCCCGGTAGACGCATGGGCAGGCCCCGCAACGGGTATATTGCCGACAGGGCGACCTGCCCCCGAAGAGGGACACCGGCGACATGACTGTCTGGGATATCTTGATATTTGCCGTGGCGGCGGGGAACGTGCTGATGTTCGGCTACGTCGTCTTCATGGCCCTGAAGGTGAAGAACGGCCCGGTGGCGGCGGTCACCGGTCGTGTCAAGCCGATGATCGCCAAGGGGAAGACGCTCGCCGAATCGGGCAAGCGGGAGCTGACGCAGAACAAGGACCGCGCGCTGGCGATGAAGGACGAGGTCATGGGCCTGGTAGAAGTAGTCCGGCCCAAAGAGGGGCGGCGCGAGCCGCAGCTTCAGTTCAACTACCAGCAGGTCCTGACCGCGTTCTCGGTCCTGGGCACGCTCCGGCGCGGCCTGGGCGACGTCCGGCGCACCCGCAAGGTGACCGCCCACCCGCCGGGACCGCCCGCCGTCCAGCGGGGCGTCAGGGGCCGGGTGAACAAGACGGTTCACCGCCCGCTGGGCCGCTGGGAGATGCTCCCCGCCGTCGTGCGCCTGGTGACCGACGTGCGCCGCGCGATGCGGTGATTCGGCCTATCCCCCCGGCCCCCTTCCCTGACAAGCCGCTCCGCGGAGGGAAGGGGGAGCTATCCACCATCTCCGCGCGATGCTCCGCGCGGGGCGTCGGTAAGATGGGAGCCTCGGTGACACTCGCGTTGCCTTGGCCGCTGGCTCCCCCTTCCCTCCGCGGAGCGGCTTGTCAGGGAAGGGGGCCGGGGGGATAGGCGGTCAGGCGGTGACCAGGCAGGTCTCGCCGGCCGGGAGC
>CADCTO010000009.1:0-304 GCA_902805585.1 uncultured Armatimonadota bacterium
CGGTCAGGATGCTCTTGATGTGGGAGTCGGAGTTCTCTTCCGCGTGTGCAAACCCGGCGTCCTCGGGGATGAGCCGGGCCAGGAACGCTTCGATGTCGGCGCGCACGTCCGGGTCGGCGTTCTCGTTGATGCAGACGGCGGCCGTGGTATGGGGCACGTAGACGACGCACAGCCCGTCTGCGACGCCGCTGCGGGCGATGACGTCGGCGACGGCGCGCGTGATCTCGACCAGCTGGCTGCGGCGCTCCGTGCGCACGGTCAGGGTTGTGGTGGGCATGGGGGTCAGTAGCGCAGATACAGGCCC
>CADCTO010000009.1:343-3028 GCA_902805585.1 uncultured Armatimonadota bacterium
GGAAATGGTCAGAAAGGACAGGTCCGCGTGCAGCCGGCCGACGATGCGTTCCGCATCGTTGCCGTAGCGGCGGCCCTGCGTGCCGGAGATGGAGCGCAGGCAGCGCTCGACCTGGGAGATCGAGTGGTGGATCGAGGACGGGAACTCCCAGTCCAGCATCAGGAACGAGAGCACGTGGTCCGGCGTCATGCCGCCGCGGTAGGTCTTGCGGAACGCCTCGAACGCGGACGCGGATTTGAGGCACGCGATCCAGCCGTGCGTGTCGAAGATCTCGCCCTCGTCCAGCACGTAGTCGCCGCCGGTCAGGTCCCGCACCAGCACGTCGGTCAGGCGCGACATCTGGTCCGCCCGCTCCAGGAAGATGCCCGCCTTCAGGAAGTAGGTCGGGTCGCCGATCAGCATGGTGCGCTCGGCCAGGCCGTAGAGCAGATGGCAGCGATTGCGGATGTCGATCAGGAAGCTATGCGGCGACGTCGACAGCATCTTGTCCACGTCCCAGTTGAGCAGGTTCAGGAACAGGGTGTTGGCGGCCTCCCACATCTCGGACGAGATCACCTCGCGCACGCCCTGCGCGTTGGTGCGCGCGGCGCGGACGCAGGAGACGACCGAGTCCGGCTGGTCCAGGTCGAACACCATGAACTGGATCAGGTCGCGCTCGCTCACGTCGCCGTAGCGCGCCTCGAAGATCTTGTCGTCGCCGGAGATCTCGAGCATCGAGCGCCACAGGGACGCGGGGTCCCCGCCCGCGAGCGGGGATTCCAGCGCGGCGTGGTACTGGACGTCGACGATCCGCGCGGTCGCCTCCGCCCGCTCCAGGTAGCGCCCCATCCAGAAAAGCGAATCGGCCTCGCGCGAAAGCATGCGCCTCCTACCCCCCCTGTCCCGGTTCCAGGGGCACCATGGCCCCGAGGGTCTGGGTCATGCCGCCCATGGTCTGCGTCATGCCCTCCGGACCCTGGACCTGCGACTGCCCCCCCTGGCTCTGCGATCGGGAGGGGCGGTTCGCCAGCACCCAGGTGTCTTTGGAGCCGCCGCCCTGGGAGGAGTTGACCACGTAGGAGCCCTCCTGCAACGCCACCCGCGTCAGCCCGCCGGGGACGATGGTCACCCCGTCCGGGCCGCTCAGGACGTACGGTCGCAGGTCCACCCGGCGCGGCGCGATCCGTTTGCCGTCCACGAACGTCGGCGCGGTGGACAGCTCGACCACGGGCTGCGCGAGGTAGTTGCGCGGCTCCGCCCGCACCTTGTCGGCGAACGCGTCCCGCTCGGCCCGCGACGCCTGCGGGCCGATCAGCATGCCGTAGCCGCCCGCCTCGTTCGCGGCCTTGACGACGAGGCGGTCGAGGTGCCCCAGGATGTAGTCGCGCTCCGCGTCCTCCCACGCACAGTAGGTGGGCACGTTGGGCAGGATCGTGTCCTCCCCGAGGTAGTACCGGATGATGTCGGGAACGTAGCGGTAGACGACCTTGTCGTCGGCGACGCCCGTCCCGACCGCGTTCGCCAGCGCGACGTTGCCGGCGGCGTAGGCGCGCATCAGGCCGGGCACGCCGAGCGCGGAGTCCGGGCGGAACACTTCGGGGTCGAGGAAGTCGTCGTCCACGCGCCGGTAGATGACGTCGACGCGCTGCGGGCCGCCGGTCGTCTTCATGAACACCTGGCCGCCGTCCACGAAGAGGTCGCTCCCCTGGACCAGCTCGATGCCCATCTGCTGCGCCAGGAACGCGTGCTCGAAGTAGGCCGAGTTGTAGATGCCGGGCGTGAGCAGGACGACGGTCGGGTTGAGCGCGCGCGCCGAAAGGGCGCGCAGGTTGTCCAGCAGGCGGGGCGTGTAGTGGTCTACGGGGCGCACGGGGTGCGCGGCGAAGACCTGCGGGAAGACGCGCGTCAGGATCAGGCGGTTCTCCAGGACGTAGGAGACGCCCGACGGGATGCGCAGGTTGTCCTCCAGGACGCGCCAGGTGCCGTCGCCGTCGCGGATCAGGTCGGTGCCGCAGATATGGACGTAGATGTTCTCGGGCACGCGGCAGCCGATGAACGCGCGGCGGTAGTGGAGGGCGCTCTCGATGACCTCGCGCGGGATGACGCCGTCGGACAGGATCCTGGCGTCCGTCCGGCCGTCTCCGCCGCTATACAGGTCGTGGAGGAAGAGGTTGAGGGCGGTGATGCGCTGGATCAGCCCGCGCTCGATGTGGTCCCATTCGTCGGCGGGCACGATGCGGGGGATCAGATCGACCGGGAAGGTGCGCTCGGTGCCGGCCGCGTCGCCGTACACGGTGAAGGTGATGCCCTGACTCATCAGGGTGGCGTCGGCCTGTTCGACCCGGCGCCGGAACTCGTCGGCGGGCAGCGACTTCAGCCGCCCGAAAAGCGCGCCGTAGTGCGCGCGGGGTGCGTGGCTGGCGACGTCCGCGAACATCTCGTCGTAGGCGCCGTCGTAGCCACCTTGCCGCTGGCCGGCGAAGTAATCGGCGAACAGGCTCATAGCACGCAAGCCACTCCTTATCGACGGGATAACTGCCATCGGCGCGGCCTTGCGCAAAGCGCCATTATACAGCACGGGCATACGAGCGTCAACAGACCAGGGCGCAGGGAGTGTCCATAGTGGCACGCTTCGTGCGTGCGAGTCCGGCATGAGTACCAGTAGTACACGCCCTGGCTGCCCTTCCTGCGGGGCCGCCACGCGCC
>CADCTO010000010.1 GCA_902805585.1 uncultured Armatimonadota bacterium
AACATAAGCCCGAAGGTGCTTATACCGGTTATCGCGGTCGCCCTGCTGATCCTTGTCGTGGCTATCGTCCGGGTGATGAATGCCCCGTCCTCGGTTCCGGCGCCGGGCGTCGACATGAACAAACCGGTGCCCCCGAGCGCCGGGGCGGGTCCGACCGAGGCGGATCTGAAGCGGATGCGGGAGTACAACGCGGCCAACCCCGGTGCCGCTTCCAGCCGCCGGTAAGATCATGTGGAGGGCGGGGCAGGCAGCGCTCCCGGTGAGCGCACCTGTCCCTCCCTTCTTCCCTCTTTCGCTCGCCGCAGGCCGCTGAGGAAACGAGCAGTTTGGCCGGCAGCAGATCGATGCCCACCACCCTCAAGACGACATCCCCGCGTGTCCTGCCCGTGCCGCAGCAGACCGGGGCGTCGGCCACCCGCCGCGCCCCGAGCCGTCTCCTCGCGCTGATCGTCATCGGACTGGTGCTGGTCATCGCCGCGTGGGGGGTGCGTTCGAGCCGGTGGATGCGCGACCCGATCCTCGCCGGGAAAGGCATCCCGGAACTGGAAGCGTCGGTCCGGGACCGCCCCGGGGACCCGCTGGCTCAGTACCATCTCGCCAAGAAGTACTACCTCCAGGGCCGCTTCGGCGAAGCGCGTTCGGCCTATGAAGCGGCGACCCGCCTCGATCCCCGCTCCCCGCGCGCCCACCTCGGCCTCGCCCTTACGCTCTACGAGATGGGGAGGATGCGGGACGCGCGGGCACAGTTCGAACGGGTGCTGCTCCTGGACGACCGGTCCGCCTGGGCGCACTACATGCTCGGCAAGATCCTCTGGCTGGAGGGCGACATTCGCGACGCGCTGCCGCACGTGCGTCGCGCCACCGAGCTGGACCCGCGCAGCGACCAGGCGTGGTACGGACTCAGCGTGTGCTACGCCCAGCTTCGCCGCTACGACGACGCCATTGCAGCCCTGCGCAAAGCGGTCGGGCGGCGCGGCGACAGCGCGCAGTACCGCGCCGCGCTCGGGGAGATGCTCGTTTATCGCGGCAACATGGAGGAAGGACGCGTACAGCTCGCGCGAGCGGTGGAGCTGAACCCCGATTACGGGCCGGCCTGCGCGCTGCTGGGGAGCTTCTACCTGCGCCACGGCACCGGGCACGACGCGCTGGACCGCGCCCAGGACTTGCTCGAACGGGCGACGCGTCTGAACACCATCCGCCCCGCCCAGGCCTGGTTCGATCTGGGACAGGTGTACGTCCGCAAGGCCCGATACGCGGACGCTGTCAACGCGCTGCAGCGATCGCTCCGCGAGGATGCGCGCGACGAGCGCACCTATTACGCCCTCGCCAACGCGTACCGCCGGATGGGGCAGGCCGCGAAAGCGCTGACGACGGAAGCGCGGTTCCGCCGGATAAGTGCCCTGCACGTCCGGATGCAGGATCTCGAAGCCAAGCTGTCCCACGCACCGAACGATCCCGACGCGCACCTGAACCTGGCGCGGGTGTACCGCGACCTGGGCCTCATCGGACAGGCGGCGGAACGTTATGCCTCCGCGGCCCGGCTGGCCCCGCAATCCGGCGCGATCTCACGGGAATGGCAACAGTTCGCCCGGGTGCACGCGCCGGAGCCGGGGGGGGCGCCACCGGTCCGTGACTTCATCATGCCCGCGCCCCCGTGATGGCGGCGGCGCCGCCGCCGCCGGGCCTTCGCAACCGTCGTGTGCGTACGTCCGTGAGCAGGAGAAAGAAAAAAGTGGGCGCCCTCCCCAAGGGGAAAATAGTACGGGGATTCTGCCTCGTCGGGCTGTGTCTGGTTCTGGCGGGATGCCGCGGCGGCGGCGGGCGAACGCCCGTGACCGCGCCCGGTGTCGCCGCCCCGGACGCGCCCGCCGCCGCGGGGGTCTTCCGCGACGTCGCCCGAGAAGCGGGCATCGACTTCCGGTGGGGGCACGGCGGTAAGTCGCCGCTCACCATCCTGGAAACGCTGGGGCACGGCGCCGCCTTCCTGGACTACGACCGGGACGGCTTCCTGGACCTGCTTCTGGTGGGCAACCGGCGCTGCGGTCTCTTCCGCAACCGAGGCGACGGGCGCTTCGAGGACACGACCCGGCAGGCGGGACTGACGGCGGAAGGGATGTTCTTCGGCGTCGCCGTCGGCGACTACGACAACGACGGGTACCCGGACGCGTACATCACGGGCTACGGGAAGTGTGTGCTGTACCGAAACACCGGGCGCGGCGGCTTCGCCGACGTGACCGCGCGGGCGGGACTGGGGGCGCGGGGGGCCTACGACGTGGTGACGGCCGCCGCGTTCGTCGACCTGGACGAGGACGGAAAACTGGATCTGTTCGCGGGCCGCTACATCGCCTTCACCCCGGCGTCGCTCCAGTTCTGCACGTACAACGGCATCGAAGCCGGTTGCGGCGTGAAAAACTACGACGCCGACTTCCCCCGCGTCTACCGCAACGGCGGCGACGGCTCCTTCACCGACGTCACGGAAAAATGGGGCTTCGGCGTCTCGGCCGGCAAGTGTCTGGGCGTGGCGCTTCGCGCGTCCGACACGGGCCGCGGCGTGATGCTCTACGCCGCCAACGACGAACAGCCCGGGAACCTGTTCGTAAAGCGCGCCGGCGGCCGTTACGAGGACATCGGCGTTCCCAGCGGCACGGCGTTCAACCAGGACGGCCTGACGCAGGGTGGGATGGGCGTGGACTGGGGCGACTTCAACAACGACCGGAGGCCGGACCTGGCCGTGGCGACCTTCCAGACGGAAGCGAAAAGCCTGTACCGTAACGACGGGACCGGCCTGTTCACCGAGACCAGCGGCGCGCTGGGCCTTTCGGGCGCCGTCGCCCACGTGGCCTGGACCGCCCGGTTCTTCGACTTCGATAACGACAGCTGGCTGGACCTGCTGTTCACGAACGGCCACGTTCAGGATAACGTGCACCGGATCCAGACGGACCGCACCTACCCGCAGCCGACACAGCTCTTCCGGAACGAGGCAGGACGCCTGTTCCGCGAAATGAAGGCCGAAGGCGGCCCGGCCTTTACGCGCCCCATCGTCGGCCGCGGCGCGGCCTTCGGGGACTATGATAACGACGGGCGCGTGGACGTCCTGATCGTAAACGAGGAGGGGGCGCCGCTTTTGCTGCGGAACGAGTCCGCCTCCGGGAACCACTGGCTCGGGGTCCGGCTGGTGGGCGTGCGGAGCAACCGGGACGGCATCGGGGCCCGGGTCACCGTTACGGCGGGCGGGAAGCGGCTGGCGCGGGACCAGCAGCTCTGCGGCGGATACATCTCGGCGCACGACCCCCGCCTCCATTTCGGCCTGGGCCGGGCCGACCGGGTCGAATCGGTCGAGGTCCGCTGGCCGAACGGGAGCGTGGACTCCGTTCGGAACCTGCCCGGCGACCGGTACATCGAGATCACCGAGGGCAAGGGCCTGACACAGCCGGCACTCCCACAAAGGGTCGCAAAGCACGGGCGGCTCCCGGTGGAGTAGACCGACCGGCGCCGGTGAGGGGGTGGCCGCTCCGGAAGTCGCCCTCGCCATCCTGGAGTCGGGGCGCACCGGGCAGGTGGTCTCACTGTAGCGAACGGCGCAGCCTGTTTCCCTGGGGTGCGTGGTGAACCGGGCGGACGTGACGTAACGGGAGAACCGGATGGACGAGGGGGAGCTGAGACGGATCGCCGAGCCTGCGGGGGCTTCGGCCGATTCCCGCGGGTGGATGAAGATCCATCTGGCGCTGTCGCCGGAGCAGCCGGACGTCAGCCGCCTCTGGGCGCCGACCTTTGACCTGCGGATCGGCCCGGTCGTGGTCAGGATGGGCGGCGTCGCCGGCGTCGGCACGGAGGAATCGCTCCGGCATCGCGGCTGCGCGCGGCGCGTGCTGGAGGAGTCGACGCGCTACTTCACCGAGACGGGCCACGACGTCGCCCTGCTGTTCGGCATCCCGGACTTTTATCACCGGTTTGGCTACGCCCCCGTGCTTCCGGTGACGACGCTCACGGTCAAGACGGATGATGCCCGCCTCGTCCTGCCGTGGCGTGAGCGCCAAGGGTGGTCCCTGCGTCCCCTCCAGGAGAGCGACTGGCGCGCGGTGCTGGAGATCTATCACGACAACAATCGGGAGCGCACGGGCACCCTGATCCGGCCCCTCGCGCAGTGGCGCGGCTACCGGCACGGCACACAGTGGACCTCACAGGTGGAGACGCACCTGATCGTCGACGGCGGCACCGGGGGCATCGCCGGGTATCTGGCCTTCGACACCGCGCGCGACGGTTTTCGGGTGGGCGACCTGGGCTACCGCAGCCCGGCCGTGTTCCCAGCGCTGCTGGCCACGATGGCCGAACAGGCCGGGGAGCGCGGCCTGGAGGAGTTCCAGGTCCGCCTGCCGCCGGATCACCCGTTCACACGCTTCTGCCGGCGCTGCGGCGGCGTCCTGCAGACGGCGTACGAGCGCAACGCCGGCGGGATGGCGCGGATCATCGACCAGCACTCCCTGTTCGAAAAGCTGACGCCGCTGCTGGCAGAGCGGCTTCGGGGTACCCGGTTCGCGGCGGCGCGCGGCGGGCTGGCGCTCCGGACGGATCTCGGCACGACGGCCCTGGACCTCGACGGGAGCGCGGTTCGTGTCGGGGGCGGCGAGCGGCAAGTTTGGGGCGCGTCCATGCCGCAGATGCGCCTCATCCAGCTCGTCTTCGGGTATCGCGCCGTGGAAGACGTCGCCCTCGAAAACGACGTGGACGTTCCCGCGGATTCCCTGCCGCTTCTTGATGCGCTTTTCCCTGTGGGCGACCCGTGGATGTACGTCCCGGACTGGTTCTGAGCGGCCCGGCCGACTCGCCGGCGCGCAAGGCCGGCGGAGGTATACCCCTTGACGATACGCGACTATCTGACGCGCGAGGCCCGCCGCATCACCGGCGGCGCCCTGACGGGCGTCGCCGGTGATGCCGACACATGGAGTCGCGCCCGTCCGGAGCGCCTGCGGCAATACCGGGAGATGATGGGCGCGGCGGAACTGCCGTCCCCGGAGCAGCGTCCGCCGGTCTCCGTCACCGTGACCGGCGTCGTCGAGCGGACCGACTATCGTATCGAGAAGCTGTACTATGAGAGCCTGCCGGGGCTGTTCGTCACGGCCAACCTGTTCGTGCCGCGGAACCTCGCCGCGCCCGCGCCGGCGGTGCTGTACGCGTGCGGCCACGCCGAGAATCAGAAGGTCCACTACCAGGCCCACCCGCGCCGCTTCGCAGAGCTCGGCTTCGTCTGCCTGATCGTCGAAACGGTCCAGCTGGGCGAGGCGCGCGGCTACCACCACGGCTGCTATTCCGAAGGCTGGTTCCACTGGTACAGCCGCGGCTATTCGCCCGCCGGCATCGAGATGCTGAACGGCGTCCGGGGCCTGGACCTGCTCGCACAGCGAGCGGAGGTGGACCCGACGCGGCTCGGCGTCACCGGCATCTCCGGCGGCGGGACGGCCAGCTGGTGGGTCGCCGCGGCGGACGAACGCGTGCGCGCGGCGGCACCCGTCTGCGGCACGGCGACGCTGGCCTCGCACGTCGGGGACCGCACGGTCGACCACCATTGCGACTGCATGTGGTGGATCAACACGTACCTCTGGGACATGGCCGACGTCGGCGCGCTCATCGCGCCGCGCCCGCTGATGATCGCCTCCTCGGACCGCGACGCCATGAACACGATCGCCTCGATCCGCGAGGTCCACCGCGGGCTCGCGCCGCTGTACGAGGCGCTCGGCGCGCCCGACAACCTGCGGCTGGTGGAAACGCCGGGGCCGCACGCCTACCACGAGATCTCGCGCACGGCCATCTTCTCCTGGTTCACCCGACACCTGATGGGCCGCGACGTGCCGCCCTCCGAAGTCGGCGACATCGACGATTCGCCCCAAAAGCAAGAATCGGCCGAAACGCTGCGCGTCTACGTGGACGGCCCGCCCGACGGCAACCGCACGCCCACGATCCACGACGACCTCCACGCGCCCCCCGCGCCGCCTGCCGTGAGCGACCTCGAAGGGCTGGCGCGCGCGCGCCGGGACGTGGTCCACGCCCTGCGCGCCCGAACGTTCCGGGCCTTCCCCGCGGACCCGCCGCCGCTCGACGTCGCCGTCGAGTACGAGTTCGCCCACAGATCGGGCGCGTCCGGCTGCCGGTTCGCCTTCACCTCCGAAGCGGGCTGGCGCCTGCACGGGCAGCTCGTGGCCGGGCGCGGCGCCGACGGGCGCGCCCCCGTCGTCGTGGGGCTGCGGGCGCCGGGGGAGGCCCACGAAGCGTCCGACGCGTTCCTGGGCCAGATCAAAGCGCCCTGGGCCAGGGCGGTCGTCGAGCCGCGGGGGACGGGCGACACGGCCTGGGGACCGGAACTCCAGTGGCACGTCCGGCGCGCGGCCGCATGGACCGGGCGGACCGTCGCCGGCATGCGCGTCTGGGACACGCTGCGCGCCCTCGAGGCGGTCCGGCGCCTGCCTGCGGTGGACGGCGGCGGCGCCCGGGTCGCGATCGCCGCCCGGGTCGCGATCGCCGCCCGGGGCGAGATGGCCGCAGTGGCGCTCTACGCGGCTCTGCTGGACGGGCGGATCGACACCCTGTTCCTTGATTCGCCGCCCGCGAGCCAGGACGCCCCCGGCGCGCCGGACGGCCGCGGACCGGCCCTCGAGATGCTGAACAGCCTGCACATCACCGACCTTCCGCAGGTGGCGGGGCTCCTTTTCCCTGCGCGGCTAGTCGTGATCGGCGACTGCCCGGCCTCGTACGGGTGGGCCGAAGCGTTGTACGCGGCTCTGGGGGAGCCGGCCGCGTTCCAGAGGATCGACGACCTCGCCCGGTGGCGTCCGGAGTAGTCGAAAGGAGACGCCGACCATGGAACGCCCGCGCGCCGATCCCCTGCGCCCGAAGGATCTGCCGCCACCGATAGAGCGGAACGGCATCGCGCTTCGCCCGGGCCTGTCGGATACACGCACGCGGCGCGGGAACGGCCATGTCTGAGGGGAGCGTCCTGCCGGCGGCGGCGCCTGCCGCCGTAAAGGCCGCCGGGCTGGCCGGGAGCAGGCCCGTCGCCGAGCGGACGGTCACGCTGCGCGCTTTCCTGCTGGGCCTGCTGATGGTCGCCGTCATCGTCGCCATGACGCAGGCGCTGTCGATCCGGCAGTCCGCGGCGGACGTCGGGGGGACCGCGCCCCCGCCGGCGCCGACGTACCTGCTCTTCGGCTACGTGCTGCTCGCCGGCCCCGTCCTGGGGCGGGTCAGCAGCCGGCTCGCGCTTTCGCGCGGCGAACTGCTGCTGATCTACGTCATGATGCTGATCGCGGGCCCCATCACGCACCCGATCGGGATGGGATTCCTCCTGCCGCACGCCGCCGCGCCGGCGTACTACATCAGCCAGGAGCCCGGCTGGCAGACGTTCTGGCCCGTGCTGCCGGCGTGGCTCGGCCCGCGCGATCCGGGCGCCGTGCTGGAGTTCTACCGCGGCGCCAAGGGTCCGATCCCCTGGCACGCCTGGGCGGCGCCGATGCTCGCCTGGTCGTCGCTGCTGATCGCGCTGTTTTTCGTGACGCTGTGCCTCAACGTGCTCCTGCGCAAGCAGTACGTCGAGCACGAGCGCCTGTCGTTCCCGCTGACCGCGATCCCCCTGGCTCTCGCCGAGGGCACCGGTGGGGTTGTCCGCCAGCACCTCTTCTGGCTCGGGCTGGCGATCCCGCTGCTGGTGCAGGGGCCCACCGTCCTCAGCCGCTACATCCCCTCGGTCCCGGCATTGCAGTTGCGAGAAGTGCTCGTCCTCAGCGCCGGGGAAACGCTCTCGCCGCCCTGGAACGGCCTCGGCGACATCTACTTTTCCTTGATCTTCTGGCTCATCGGCATCGTCTACCTCGTGCCCAAGGAGATCGCCTTCAGCGCCTGGTTCTTCTATCTGCTGGCGCTGGCGCAGAACGTCACCGCGGTCGCGACCGGCCGTTCCGGCGAAACGCCCAACGTCTACAGCAACGATTTCCCCGCCCTCTACGCGCAGGGGGCGGGCGCGGCCTTCGCCCTGACCGGCATCACGCTCTACGCGGCGCGCCACCACCTCCGGGCGATCTGGCGGAAGGTGTTCCACAACGACCACACCGTCGACGACAGCGGGGAGTTCCTCTCGTACCGCACGGCGCTCTGGGGCGCGATCATCGGCGTCGTGTTCCTCCTGTCCTGGTTCTGCGCGGCCGGGATGCGGCCGTGGGTGGCCGTGCTGGTGCTCGCCCTGATCCTCGTCTACTTCTTCATCTTCGCCCGGCTCCGCGCCGAAACGGGGCTGGGGATGGGCGTGGTCCTGTGGCCGAAGATGCTCGACGAGGTGATGCTGACCCTGGTCGGCGCGCGATACCTGTCGCTCCCCGACCTGACGGTCCTTTTCTCGCTGCGCTGGCTCTACTTCACCCCGGCGGTCGGGTCGGTCATGGCCTGCCAGCTCGAAGGCCTCAAACTCGCGGACTCGGGCGGTCTCCGGGGGCGGACGGTAGGGTGGGTGCTCGCGGCGGCGGCGGCGGCGACGGTCCTGCTCGCGTTCGTCGCCACGCTGCGGACGTACTACGGCAGCGGCTTCGAGCTTTTGCCGGTGGGGCGGCGCGCGGTCAACATGGTGGCCAGCCAGAGCTTCTGGTCGTACAGCAACCTTCTGGCGGCGCACGCGGCGCCCCGCGGGGCGGATTGGGGCGGCATCTTCGCGATCGCCGTCGGCGCGGCCGTGACCTGCCTGCTCAGCTGGCTGCGGATCAACTTCCTCGGCTTCCCGCTGCACCCCGTCGGCTACCTGGCGGCGAACTCCTGGGGGATGCACCTGCACTGGATGACGTTCCTGATCGGCTGGCTCATCAAGGCCCTCGTCACCCGCTACGGAGGGCTGAAACTGTATCGCCATCTCCTGCCGCTTTTTCTCGGCATGATCGTGGGCGACATGGTCCATCAGGGCGTGTGGGGGCTGGTGGCCTGGGCGACCGGCGGAGTACAGTAGGGCAGGGAGACGGGTTTGACGGACAGGAGGGATCGGCCGTGACAACAGACCCGCTGCGCGTCGGGGTGATCGGCATGGGCGGCTTCGCCGGGGCCCACCACCGGGCGCTCCGCGGATTGGAGGCGGCGCGCGAGTGTCGCGTCGTGTGCGCCTGCGACCCGAACCACGACGGGTTCCGGTCGGAAAGGGAAGCGCTGGATTTCGCCGGGCGCAGCGTGCAGGTCTATCCGGACTACCGCCGGATGCTGGACGCACACGCCGCGGCGCTCGACGTGGTCACCGTCCCGACGCCGGTCCCGCTGCACGCCCCGATGCACCGGGCCTGCGTCGAGCGGGGGATCGCCTGCTACCTCGAGAAGCCGCCGACGCTGTACCACGCCGAGCTGGAAGAGATGCTGGCGGCCGAAGCCGGCGCCGCGCGCGCGACGCAGGTCGCCTTCAACTTCATCGTGGAGGACACCCGGCAGGCGCTCAAGGCGCGCATCCTGCGCGGGGATTTCGGGGCCGTGCGGCGGGTCGGCTTCGTCGGCATCGCTCCCCGGAAATCCACGTACTTCACGCGCTCCGCGTGGGCGGGCCGCCTGCTGATGGACGGGCGGCCCGTGCTGGACTCGTGCATCGGGAACGCCATGGCCCACTACCTCCACAATCTGCACTTCTGGTGCGGTCAGGGCGCGCTGTTTTCGTGGGACCCGCCCGTGTCCGCCGAGGCCGAACTGTACCGCGCGCACGCCATCGAGAGTTTCGACACGTGCTTCCTGCGGGCCCGCACCGAGGCCGGCATCGGGCTGCACGTGGCGGCGACGCACGCCGGCGTGGGGCACGGCTACCACCGGGAGTGGGTCGAGTGCGACGGAGCGACGATCACCTACGTGACCGGCGGGGACTACAGCGTCCACCTCAAAAATGGGGCGCCGGAGGTCGCGCCCGCGGATCGGCGCGACCTGCTCGCGGAAAACTTCCGGGTGTACTTCCGCTACCTGCGGGGCGACGCCGATAGGCCGCTCACGCGGCTGATCGACGCCCGACCGTTCGTCCACGGTTACGACCTGATGCTCCTGGCGGCCGGAGCCATCGCTCCGGTGCGGGAGCCGCACGTCGAGCGAAATGCAAGACAGGACGAGGCAGGGGAGTACGTCGCCATCCGCGGCATCGCAGACGCTTGCGAAACCTTCGCGGTGAACGGCCGGTTCCCGAGCGAGCAGGGCGCCGCCTGGGGCCGGGCCGGGGGTGCCGCTTCTCTGGACGACCTGCCGGAACTGCTGACCCGGGTCAGGCGGATGATCTCGGCGTAGGCCCGGGGCGGCGAGTACCGCCCCGATTTCATGAGGCACGCGATGATCGGGGAGATCCTGCTGCCGCTCTTCACCGACACCCACACCGGTTGGCCGCCGTACGCAGCACGGCGGTAGCGGCGAAACAGGAGGCGGCCGATGCGAGCACCGCGCCCACCGCTCTCCTGTCGATCGATGCGCCGGCCTGATGCCGTCGGGCGTCCGTTGTTGTCCGGTGGCGCCTGCCGGCTCGGTTGACACGGCCGCCGCAGTTTGTTACTCTAAAGGCATATGCACCACCGTTTTTTCGCGGCGCTGGCCGCCGCGTGCGTGCTGGCGGCGCCCGCCGCCCGCGCGCAGCAAACGCCGCCCGCACCCGCGCAGCAAGTCCCGGCTCCGAACCCGCAGCAGCCCGCCCCGAACCCGATGCCGCAGCAGCCCGCCGCCGTACCCGGCACGCCGCCCCCGCTGGTCGGACCGATCGAGGTGCCGCCGCCGGCCCGCCCGCCCGCGTACCTGCCGTTCCCGCACCTGCCGCCCGTGCCGCTGGACGAGGGGCTGAACGGGTGGGGGATCGCGCAGCAGACGGCGCGGGCCCGGAAGCTCCAGGCGCGCGTGCTGTGGATCGACGGCACGGCGAATCTGGGCCGCGTCAACACGCCCGAAAAGATCGCCGCGCTCGTGCGCCAGATCAAGACGGCCGGCTTCAACACCATCGTCTTCGAGATCAAGCCGATCATCGGCCTGACGCTGTACCCGTCGCGCTACGCGCCCCGGCTGACGTCGTGGACCAAGAACGGAACGACCGCGGTCATGGCGCCCGAGTTCGACCCGCTCGCCGAATTCCTCAGGCAGCGCGACGCCCAGGGCGGCCTCCAAATCGTCGTCTGCATGAACGCTTTCAGCGAGGGGCACCGCGATTTCCTGAAGGGACCCGGCTACGACAACCCCCGCTGGCAGACCACACTGTACGAGCCACTGACCCAGGTCCGCGCCCGCGCCGCCGGCAGCCCGGTGTTCCCCGTCGCCGACCGCGCGAACCGGCCGGCGCGCTCGCCGCAGGAACTCGCGGTGTACACGGACCTGTCGCGGGCCAAGCCCGCTCCCGGCTCCCTCGTCGCCCTGCTGGACATCGAGGGCGACGTGCTCGCGACCATCGACGGCCCGTCACTCGCCGCGGTGTCGCCGAACCTCCAGGCCGGGGCGGGGATGCTCGTCGGGTCCGGCGCGGCGGCCGACTTTTTGCGCCAGAACGCGCGCCCCGGCGAGCGGCTCGTGGTCGAAACGGTCCCGGCCTATATGCCCATCGCCCAGCGGCCCGAGCAGCAGGTGCCCCTGATGACCAACCCGCACAACCCCGAGGTCCGGCAGCGCCTGCTGAACATGCTGACCGAGGTCGCCACGAGCTACCCCGTCGACGGGATCATCTTCGACGACCGGCTGCGCTACGCGGGCATCAACGCCGACTTTTCCGAAGCGACGCGCCGCGACTTCGAGCGCTACGTCGGCGGGCAGGCCGTGCGCTGGCCCGACGACGTGTTCCGCTGGGAGGTCGCGTTCCCGGCCATGACCCGGCGCGTCGTTCCCGGCCCGCGCTACGACGACTGGCTGCTGTTCCGCGCGCAGAACCTCCGTAACTGGCTCGCCGAGGCCGTGACAACGGTCAAGCGCGTCCGGCCGACGGCCATGGTCAGCACCTACGTCGGCTCCTGGTACGGCGAGTACCCCACCTACGGCGCCAACTGGGCCGCCGACGATTTCGTCGCCGGCTTCCGCTTCCTGACCCCGTCCTACCAGAAGACGGGCTGGGCGGGACTGGTGGACTGGATGACCACCGGCGCCTACTACCCCGCCGCCTCCGTCAACGAGGCCATCTCCCTCGGGCGCATCCCCGGCGCGAGTGTCGAGGCGGCCGGGCAGCTCTCGAACCGCGCCGCCAACGACCAGACCTGGGTCTACGCCGGCGTCATGCTGGCGGACTACGGCGCCCGGGTCGATGCCCTGAAGAGCGCCCTCCAGGCCGCCGCCGCCTCGACGCAGGGCGTGATGGTCTTCGACCTGTCCCACTTCTACGTCAACGGCGCGCCCACCGACGCCCTGTGGGCCGCCTTCGCCGAAACGTTCCGCGAGCCTACCCAGGCCCCGCACGCCGTGCCCGGTCTGCTCGCCGAAGTGCGTGGTCAGCGTGCCGCCCGCAAAGCCGCCGGCACCCCCGAACCGCCCGTCGTCATCTACGGCGGCGTCCCGGGGACGGGGTTTTAGCCCCGCCCTCACCCCCTGCCCCCTCTCCCAAATGCTCCGGCTGCGCCGGTGGGAGAGGGGGTGCCTGTTCCTGGGTCGGGTCTGGGTCGGCGGGGCCGGTGGCG